>CAMURM010000019.1 GCA_947097535.1 uncultured Selenomonas sp. | reverse complement strand
TTGGCGACGGGCAAGACCTTCGAGGTGACCGATGTCGGCTGCTTCCGTCCCGCGCCTGCCGAGCTCGGCGAGCTCACGGCGGGCGAGGTCGGCTTCGTCGCGGGCAGCTTGAAGAACGTGCGCGACGTGCTCGTCGGCGATACCGTTACGAGCGCGAAGAATCCCGCGCCCGAGCCGCTGCCCGGCTACCGCGGCGTGACGCCGATGGTCTACTGCGGACTCTACCCCGTGGACAGCGCCGACTACGACAATCTGAAGGATGCGCTCGAAAAGCTGCAGCTCAACGACGCGGCGCTGATCTTCGAGCCCGAGACGTCGATCGCGCTTGGCTTCGGCTACCGCTGCGGCTTCCTGGGGCTCCTGCACATGGACGTCATACAGGAGCGTCTTGAGCGCGAGTACGGCATGAAGCTCATCACGACGGCGCCGTCCGTCATCTACCACGTCCACAAGACGAACGGTGACATGCTGAAGGTCGACAACCCGTCGAAGCTGCCGCCGCCGACGGAGATCGACTTCATCGAGGAACCCTTCGTCAAGGCGACCGTCATCGTGCCGAAGGACTACGTCGGTCCCGTCATGGAGGTATCGCAGGAAAAGCGAGGCACCTTCGAGAGCATGGACTACCTCGACACGAACCGCGTCATGATCATCTACCACATTCCTTTGAGCGAGATCATCTACGACTACTTCGATCGCTTGAAATCGACGACGCGCGGCTATGCTTCGCTCGACTACGAACTTGCCGACTATCGTCAGTCGCGCCTCGTGAAGCTTGACATCCTCTTGAACGGCGATCCCGTCGATGCATTGTCGACCATCGTCCACGCCGACCGCGCCGCGACGCGCGGCCGCCAGCTCGCGCAGAAGCTCAAGGAGATCATTCCGCAGCAGATGTTCGAGATTCCGATCCAGGCGGCTGTCGGCAATAAGATCATCGCGCGAGAGAACGTGCGTGCCATGCGAAAAGACGTGCTCGCCAAGTGCTACGGCGGCGACATATCGAGAAAGCGCAAGCTGCTCGAAAAGCAGAAGGAAGGCAAGAAGCGCATGAAGGCGGTCGGCAGCGTCGAGGTGCCGCAGGAAGCCTTCATGGCGATCTTGAAGATCGACTGATGGCGGCGAAGCCCCGTCTGTGGCAGAGAACGTGCCATGAAGCGGCGGGATTTGCCTAAAAGTGTGCGGAAAGAAAGAGGTGGCGGGATGGAATCGTTCGGCGTCTACGTCCACATTCCCTTCTGCCGCCGCAAGTGCTTCTACTGTGACTTCCCTTCCCAGGCGGGGGAAGAGGCGCTGATGTCCCGCTATAGAGACGCCCTGTGCCGCGAGATTGCGGCACAGGGCTCTCTCTGTCTGCAGCAGGGGGCGGCGCGCACCGTCTACATGGGCGGCGGCACGCCGACGTCGCTTTCTGCCGATGATCTTCTCGCCGTCGTCGCCTCTCTTCGCGAGAGCTTTCGACTGACGGGAGAAGAGGAGTTCACGGTCGAGGCGAATCCCGGCACGGTCGACGCGCATCTTCTTTCGCACCTGCGCGCGGCGGGCGTCAACCGCTTGAGCTTCGGCGTGCAGTCTTTTTCGGACACACTCCTGAAGGCGATCGGCCGCATCCATACGGCACAGGAGGCGCAGGACGCCGTGCGCCTGGCGCAGGCGGCAGGCTTTCGCGTGAGCCTCGATCTCATGTACGGCCTGCCCGGGCAGACGCTCGCCGACCTTGAGGCGAGTGTGGCAAGGGCAGCGGCGCTCGCTGTCGGGCATATCTCCGTCTACGGACTGGCGGTCGAGGAAGGCACGCCGTTCGCGCGGCTGGCAGACGAAGGGCGGCTCGACTTGCCGACGGATGAAGTGTGCGGCGACATGTACGACTACATCACGGCGGAGCTGCCGCGCCTCGGCTATCGCCGCTACGAGATCTCGAACTACGCGAAGGCGGGCGAAGAGAGCCGCCACAACCTCGCCTACTGGCAGGACGTGCCCTACATCGGCGTCGGCGCGGCGGCACACTCGTATTGGCGCGGGCGGCGCACAGAGAACGAGGAGGATGTCCGCCGCTACATCGCCTGCATCGAGGCGGGCGACTCGCCCGCACGCGAAGAAGAGCCCGCCTCGCGCGAAAGCCACATCGAAGAATTTGCCTTCCTCGCACTTCGCACGGCGGCAGGCATTGAAAAAAAGCGCTTCCGCGACACTTTCGCCTGCGATGTGCAGGAAGTCTACGGCGAAAAGCTCGCCCGCCTCAAGGCGGCAGATCTCGTGGAAGAAACTGTGGTGAGCATCCGGCTGACACCACAGGGCATGAAGTTCGGCAACCGCGTTTTTGAAGAGTTTTTGTTGGAGAGGGACGAAGCATGACGAAGCGAGGCCGCCATGGCGGGCAATCTTAAGATTTCTTCTCGCATGTACGATACATAGTTTAAGAAGGAAAGGAGCGATTTCGATGGATATGAGCATAGCGGCGCTGTCGGTCAATATGAGCCAGGCGCGCTTTACGCAGCAGCTCGGCATCTCCGTCATGAAGATGGCGATGGATACGACGGAAGAAGCCGTGGGCGAGATGCTGGAAGAGCTCGGCGCAAGCCTCGACCCCGCGGTCGGCGGCAATGTTGATATTATGGCATGAAAAAGGGCTGTCACACATAGATGTTGTGCGACAGCCCTTTTTCATGGGCATATTCATGCTAGAGGTTCCAGACTTGATAAAGTAATTTTATCGTAGGCACCTCGCTTTTGATCCTCGGGATGCGGCTCCAGTCCGATGATGGTGATGTCTTTTTGTTCCGGTCCATACACCCAGTACATGCGAATGGCGAATACCATATTGAAAGGTGGGATTTCCCACTCGGATGTAGTCGTTATAAATCAAACTGGACTGTTGTGCAATGGAATACGGTGCAAAAACTTTTTCACAAACATCAAAAAAGATGTTGACTTTTTGACTTTTATCGTGTATATTCTATTCATGGGTTAGCACTCAAGACGATTGAGTGCTAACAGCATGAAAAATCCATCGATTGAAGGAGGTGTGAGAATGCTTGATGAAAGGAAGCGGCGCATATTGCAGGCGGTGGTCGATGACTATATCTCATCGGCGGAGCCTGTCAGCTCGCGCACGGTGGCGCGGCGTCATGATTTCGGCGTCAGTCCGGCGACGATACGCAACGAGATGGCGGATCTTGAGGACATGGGCTACTTGGAGCATTTGCACACGTCCTCGGGGCGCATTCCTTCGTCGAAGGGGTATCGCCTCTATGTGGACGATCTGCTCTCGCCCGCGCCGATTGACGAGCGCGAGAGGGCGCTGATCGACCACTGGTACAAGAAGCGTGTGAAGCGCATCGAGAGCGTCTTTCAGGAGACGGCGAAGATCATCTCGCGCGTGACGAAGAATCTCGCGCTTGTGCTGGCGCCGCAGCTCGTCGAGGCAGCTTTTCGCACCTTGCAGTTCCTGCCGCTGGGCGAAGGGCGCGTCATCGCCGTCTTGATGACGGACGCGGGCTTCGTCGAAAACCGCGTCGTGAAGATGCCGCGCGGGGCGAGCTTCCAAGACTTCCAGCGCATGGCGGAGGTCATCAACCGATGTTTGTCGGGGGAGAAGCTCTCTTCCATCGGCGCTGCCGCCTTGAAGCGCATACGCGCCGAGGTCATGGACGAGTCGCTTTATCAGGCGGCGCTTGAGCTCATCTACGAAGCGCTCGACGAGGAGCGAAAGGAGCAGCGGCTCTACCTCGGCGGCACGACGGAGATGCTTGAGCAGCCGGAGTTTCGCGATGTGGCGCGCGTGCGCTCACTCCTCTCGATGCTGGAGGAGGAGGACTTCGTCAAGGGAGTCCTGGAGAAGCAGGCGCGCGAGGGTCTCGTGGTCACGATCGGCCGCGAGAACGAGTACAGCGGCATCGAGGATTGCAGCATCATTCGCGCGACGTACCATCTGGACGGCGAGTGCCTCGGCACGATCGCGGTCTTAGGCCCGACGCGCATGGAGTACGGCAAGGCGATGGCGCTTCTCGACTATCTGAACCGCCATATCGCTGCGCTCGTGCAGCCTTTTCGCTGGTAGCGGCAGAGCATGAAAATACGAGGTGAAGGGAATGCCATCATTCATGAAGGATGAGATGAAGAAAAAGGACGAGGAAAAACTCGAGGAGATGAAGCGCGAGATCGACGAAGCGGAGGCTGCAGAAGAAGCAGCGCCGGACGCGGTCGAGGCGGCGGCTGCCGAAGGGAGCCCTGAGGGTACCGAGGAGGCAGGAGAAAGCGCCGACGATGACGCGAAGCTCCGCGAGAAGCTCGAAGCCGATCTGGCGGAAAAGGACGCACAGATGCTGCGCCTGCGCGCGGACTTCGACAACTTCCGCCGCCGCTCGGCGAAGGAGCGCGAAGAGCTCGCCGCCGTCGTCACGCAGGGCATCCTCACGGATATGCTGCCGCTTTTGGACAATTTCGAGCGCGCACTTTCAGCGGAAGGCTCCGATCTTGAGAGCTTCCGTGCAGGCGTTTCCATGATCTACAAGCAGATGCAGGAAGCGCTCGCGAAGAACGGGTTGGAGGCGATTGATACGGCGGGCAAGAAGTTCGATCCGACCTTCCACCAGGCGGTCATGCGCGTGCAGGATCCCGAAAAGGAGGATGAGATGATCGAGCAGGAGCTGCAGAAGGGCTACATGGTCAAAGGCCGCGTCATCCGCCCGAGCATGGTGCAGGTCGTTTCAAACTGACGCATGCCTCACGCCTTTCCGGTCAGTGAGGCGAATAAATGGGAAATCAAGGTTTATTCTTTAACATAAATGAAGTGCGTTAAGCATTTTTAGGAGGAATTTCATCATGGCAAAAGCAATTGGCATCGATTTGGGTACTACGAACTCCGTCGTCTCCGTCATGGAGGGCGGCAAGCCGGTCGTCATCACGAATCCGGAGGGCAGCCGCCTGACGCCTTCGGTCGTCGGCTTCACGAAGACGGGCGAGCGTCTCGTCGGTCAGCTCGCAAAGCGTCAGGCTGTATCGAACCCTGACCGCACGATCGCGTCGATCAAGCGCCACATGGGCGAGAAAGACTACAAGGTTTCGATCGACGGCAAGGACTACACGCCGCCCGAGATTTCGGCGATGATCCTGCAGAAGCTCAAGGCGGATGCGGAAGCCTATCTCGGCGAGACGGTGACGCAGGCGGTCATCACGGTGCCGGCGTACTTCAACGACAGCCAGCGCCAGGCGACGAAGGACGCGGGCAAGATCGCGGGCCTCGACGTGCTGCGCATCGTCAACGAGCCTACGGCGGCGTCGCTGGCGTACGGCGTCGACAAGGGCGGCGAGCATACGGTTCTCGTCTTTGACCTCGGCGGCGGCACGTTCGACGTCTCGATCCTTGAGCTCAGCGAGGGCATGGTCGAGGTCAAGGCGACGAGCGGTGACACGCACTTAGGCGGCGACGACTTCGATCACGCCGTCATGAACTGGATGGTCGAGGAGTTCAAGAAGGACAACGGCATCGACCTCTCCGCCGATAAGATGAGCGCACAGCGTCTCCTGGAAGCGGCGGAAAAGGCGAAGATCGAGCTTTCGAGCATGATGGAGACGCCGATCAACCTGCCGTTCATCACGGCGGACGCCACGGGGCCGAAGCATCTCGACCTGAAGCTCACGCGCGCCAAGTTCGATGAGCTCACGCACGATCTCGTCGAGCGCACGATGGGGCCGACGCGTCAGGCAATGTCGGACGCAGGGCTTTCGCCTTCGGACATCGACAAGGTTCTTCTCGTCGGCGGCTCCTCGCGCATCCCTGCCGTGCAGGAGGCCATCAAGGGCTACTTCGGCAAGGAGCCGGATCGCAGCGTGAACCCGGACGAGTGCGTTTCCATCGGTGCGGCGATTCAGGCCGGCATCATCGTCGGCGAGGTCAAGGACATGCTGCTCCTCGACGTCACGCCGCTCTCTCTGGGCATTGAGACCTTGGGCGGCGTTTCGACGAAGCTCATTGAGCGCAATACGACGATTCCTGTGCGCAAGAGCCAGGTCTTCTCGACGGCAGCGGACAACCAGCCGTCCGTCGACATCCACGTCCTGCAGGGCGAGCGCGAGATGGCAGCGGGCAACAAGACGCTCGGCCGCTTCGAGCTTTCCGACATCCCGCCGGCACCGCGCGGCGTGCCTCGCATCGAGGTCGCCTTCGACATCGACGCAAACGGCATCGTGCATGTTTCGGCGAAGGATCTCGGCACGGGCAAGGAGCAGAAGATCACGATCCAGTCCGACAGCGGCATGAGCAAGGACGACATCGACCGCATGGTCAAGGAAGCCCAGGCGCATGAGGCCGAGGACAAGAAGCAGAAGGAGACCGTGGAGGTCAGAAACCGTGCCGATTCGGCTGTCTATCAGGCGGAGAAGGCGATCAAGGATCTCGGCGACAAGGTCGACAAGGCGAAGGCGGACGAGGTGCAGGCGGCGGCCGACAAGGTCAAGGAAGCTCTGAAGGGCACGGACACGGACGCCATCAAGAAGGCGACGGAGGAGCTCGAAAAGCCGCTCTATGAGATGAGCGCGGCGGCGTACCAGCAGGCGGGTGGCCCGGAAGCCGCTGCAGGTGCGGGCGCGGCTCCCGGTGCAGGCGCAGCGGACGCAGGTGCCAAGAGCGAGGACGACAACGTCGTCGACGCCGAGTATACGGAAGTCAAGGACGACAAAAAGTAAGCGGAAGAAATGTTGGAGAGTGTGGAGCGTGGGGTTCATGCTCCACACTCTTTTGACGATAAACATGTGGCGCTCTGAGCGCTGTGAGGTGTTATTGTGAGCGAGAAACGCGATTACTATGAGGTGCTCGGCCTCCAAAAAGGCGCTTCGGAGGCGGACATCAAGAAGGCATTCAAGAAGATGGCGCGCAAGTACCATCCCGACTTGAACCGCGACAATCCGCAGGAAGCCGCCGAGAAGTTCAAGGAGGTCAACGAGGCGTATCAGGTTCTCTCTGACCCGCAGAAGAAGTCGACGTACGATCAGTTCGGCCACGCGGCGTTTGACGGCGCGGGCGGCGGTGCAGGCGGCGCAGGGGGCTTCGGCGGTTTCGGCGGCGGCTTCGGCGGCTTTGGCGGGGGCGGCATGGGCGGCTTCGGCATGGACGACATCATGGACGCCTTCTTCGGCGGCGGTCGTCGTCGCCGTGGGCCAAGAGGCCCGGAGCCGGGCAACGATCTGCGCTACGATCTGGAGATCACCTTTGAAGAGGCGGCTTTCGGCAAGGAGATCGAGCTGACGATCCCGCGCACGGAGAACTGCGATGCCTGCCACGGCACGGGCGCGGCGGAAGGCACGAAGCCCGAGACGTGTCCCGACTGCCACGGCACGGGGCAGGTGCAGCAGGCACAGCGCACGCCGCTCGGCAATTTCATGACCTCGCGCCCGTGCAGCCGCTGCGGCGGTACGGGGCAGATTGTCAAGAATCCGTGCAAGAAGTGCAAGGGAACGGGTCACACGCGCGTCAACCGCAAGATCGAGGTCAAGATCCCTGCGGGCATCGACGACGGCCAGCGCGTGCGCATCTCGGGCGGCGGCGAAGCGGGGCAGCGCGGCGGCCCGAACGGCGATCTCTACGTCTATATCTATGTGAAGTCGCACAAGCTCTTCAAGAGGAGCGGCGCCGATGTCATCAGCGAGGTGCCGATCTCCTTCGTGCAGGCGGCGCTCGGCGATACGATCGAGGTGCCGACCATCGACGGCAAGGCGGAACTCAAGATCCCCGCCGGCATCCAGTCGGGCACGGTGCTCCGAATGCGCGGCAAGGGCATCCCGCACTTGAGGGGCACGGGACGCGGCGACCAGCATGTGCGCGTCAAGGTCCTGACGCCACAGAAGCTCACGTCGAAGCAGAAGGAAGCGCTGAAAACTTTCGGCGAACTCTGCGGGGAAAGCGCCAACCCCGAGCAGAAGACGTGGAAGGATACGGTGAAGAATTTTTTTAAATAAGGCATGGAACAGGCTGAAGCGCGGTCTGCGAAACGGCATAGGAAAAGGGACTGTCGCATGAGTCGAATTTGACTTATGCACAGCCCCTTCTTTATGCAATATGGCGCATTCATAGTGCATACTTACTATACTGTACCCAAGGATGTGGACACGAGATCACGCCGAATCTCGGCGTGGCAGCCTTCTACCTGCGCTCGATCGACAGCGACAAGCACACGTTCCTCTCGGCGAATGACGGGAAAAACGACGTCGATACCTTCGACACGCTTGCAAACAGATATACCGACAATAGCCCGACAGCCTATGTGTCGGGCTATTTGTCGTTGCCGATTTATGATATAATAGGAGCAGGAAAAGTCTTTTGACAAAACGGAGCGAGCAATGGAAAAAGCACAGCAAGGCAGACAATATCAGGATACAGTCTTCCGCATGTACTTCAACGACGCAGAACGACTGAAAGAAGTCGCGGGGGCTTTGCATGGGAAAATCTATACAGCGGAAGAACCCGTGCAGATCATGACATTGGAAGGCACGTTCCTGTCACAGATGAAAAACGATATTTCTTTTCTGCTGAAGAATCGACACTTATTATTCATGGAACATCAAAGCACGGTAAATCGAAATATGGCGCTGCGCTGTCTGTACTACGTATGCGAGCAACTGAAGCAATATATTCCGTCGAAGAAGCTGTATCAAAACGCGCCGATTCAGATTCCTATTCCAGAGTTTCATGTGTTTTATACGGGCAGCCGAGATATGCCTGAAACATATCAAATGAAGCTATCCGATGCATATATGAATGCGACGGAAGAAATCAACTTGGAGCTGAAAGTAAATTTTCATAATATCGCCTACGACAAGGAGAAAACACTCCTGCAAAAGAGCCGCTCATTGCGCGATTACAGTTTCTTCATCGACCGCATCAAAGGCAACATGGCGGACGGTATGGAAAGGGCTCAAGCCATCCGCGAAGCCATGCGATACTGTGAAGAGCACGACATCATGAAAGAGTTTTTACAACAGCATGAAGGGGAGGTTGTCGATATGGTGAACTTTGAATGGAACCAAAAGGATTTTGAAGAAGCCATCCTGGAAGAAGGCATAGAGCGCGGTCGCGCCGAAGGTCGTAGTGAAGGCCGCAGTGAAGAGAAAAATGCGTTCGTTGTAGAATTGTTGAAAGAAAAGCTGCCTATGGAAACGATCGCGAAGGTATCGAAGCTCTCCGTGGAAAAGATCCAAGAACTCGGCAGGCTGCACAGCTTGCTGTAAGAATGACAGTGCAGATAGAATTTGGGGCGAACCATGGGAAAACTACAGCAAGGCAGGCAGTACCAAGATACAGTCTTCCGCATGTACTTCAACGACGCAGAACGACTGAAAGAAGTCGCGGGGGCTTTGCATGGGAAAATCTATACAGCGGAAGAACCCGTGCAGATCATGACATTGGAAGGCACGTTCCTGTCACAGATGAAAAACGATATTTCTTTTCTGCTGAAGAATCGACACTTATTATTCATGGAACATCAAAGCACGGTAAATCGAAATATGGCGCTGCGCTGTCTGTACTACGTATGCGAGCAACTGAAGCAATATATTCCGTCGAAGAAGCTGTATCAAAACGCGCCGATTCAGATTCCTATTCCAGAGTTTCATGTGTTTTATACGGGCAGCCGAGATATGCCTGAAACATATCAAATGAAGCTATCCGATGCATATATGAATGCGACGGAAGAAATCAACTTGGAGCTGAAAGTAAATTTTCATAATATCGCCTACGACAAGGAGAAAACACTCCTGCAAAAGAGCCGCTCATTGCGCGATTACAGTTTCTTCATCGACCGCATCAAAGGCAACATGGCGGACGGTATGGAAAGGGCTCAAGCCATCCGCGAAGCCATGCGATACTGTGAAGAGCACGACATCATGAAAGAGTTTTTACAACAGCATGAAGGGGAGGTTGTCGATATGGTGAACTTTGAATGGAACCAAAAGGATTTTGAAGAAGCCATCCTGGAAGAAGGCATAGAGCGCGGTCGCGCCGAAGGTCGTAGTGAAGGCCGCAGTGAAGAGAAAAATGCGTTCGTTGTAGAATTGTTGAAAGAAAAGCTGCCTATGGAAACGATCGCGAAGGTATCGAAGCTCTCCGTGGAAAAGATCCAAGAACTCGGCAGGCTGCACAGCTTGCTGTAAGCGTTCTTGCTTTCCATGACGGTAAACTACACGCACAAACGTCCACTTTGTGGACATTGTGCGTCGCCCTTACAGAAGCCTAGCCGCTCGGTCTGCGCCTTCGGCTTGACCTCTCGGAGCTTCATGGTAAAAGAGGCTGCACACAAGTCTTATACGGCTCGTGTGACAACCTCTTTTTGTATGAAGCACTTCTTTAAAGTTAAGGAAACACGCGGATATAAGGCGTTGTTTCGAGATAAATCTCGAAGGTGCGCGGCCACGGGAAGCTCGTGTCGGCTTCGAGGTCGTAAAGAGAGAGCTCGGCGCTCTCGCCGTCGGGCAGGTGTACGCGGAAGGGGCGGCGGCATGCCTTTGTACTCTTGAAACTCTGCAGGCGATCCGCCATCGCCTTTCGGAGCATTGCGGTCGCCGCGAGGTAGTCGCGCTCTAAGTCGAGGTCGTAGACGTTCTTCGTACCGTTTTTTCTGAGCCCCGTATTGACGAGGGTGATGACATCCTTGAGATAGAAATAGTCCTCTAAGAAGCGGTTGTTGAGCAGCTTGAGATTCGCGGCGTGGAGCGCGAGCACTTCCTCACGGCTCGCCGCTTTTTCGCGCGCGGCGGTGAAGAGTACGGCTTCTGAGAGCGCTGTGCCGACGGAATTGCTCGCCGTATTCCAGCCGGCATAGGCTAAGAGGCCTTCGATGGGCGCAGTGCGCTCGATGAGGAGCGGCAGGAGCGTTTCTTCGGCGGCGAAGTGCCGGCTGAGGTCGACGAGCGCGACGGGCGTGCCTGCCGCGAGGTACTTTTCGATGCGCTCGACACTTTTTCGGCGCGAGGAGAGAGTTTCTTCGCTGCCCGCGCTGAGGAAGAGGACGAAGTCGGCGCTGTCGGCAGACGCCGTGCAGGTGCCGCCGAAGACGGCGATTTTTTCCAGTGCCGTCTCGCGCATGGAGATTGCCATGAAGGGCAGGATGTGCTCGGGCGTGTCCTCGTCGTTCCAATCGAGGTAGATTTGCGGGCGATGACCGCTCCTTTCGGCGGCGATGGCGGCGAGGAGCGTCAGCGCGAGCTCGTCGGCGCCGTGGACGATGGCAGCTTTTTCTGTCGGAATCTGCTCGTCCGTGAGAAGTTGCTGCAGGCGGCGCTTTTCGATGTTGGGGATGCTGTATTTTTCGCCGTCGTCCTGGCCGATGAGGAGGCGCTCTAGCGTGCCTTCGCGGACGAGCTCAATGAGGGCGCGCGTGAGCTGCTCGTTGTGCTCGAAGAGTGCGAGATACTGCGCGAGGCTGGCGGGCCGAATCTTCGCTTTGAGCTCCTGCATCTTCGCTGCGTCGGCAGGATCGCCGTAAAGCGCGTAGCAGTCGGCGAGGCGCGAGTAGGCGAGGAGGTATTTGTTGTCATAATAGTCGTCGATGCTCGCGGGCGGAATCATGCGCGGCAGGATGGAAAAGGCGTAGAGCGGCACCGTCGGGTGCGCGGCATGCAGCTCGCGCAGATCGGCGATGAAGGCGTCGATCTCGGCGGGCGAGGCATTTGCCTCACGCGCTGCGAGCAGGCCGCCGTAGAGCAGCTGGTCGATGGAGATGATGGCGGCGTCGCTTTCCGCAAGGTTTTCACGCAGCCACTTCTGCGCTTCCTTCGTCTCGCCCGGTATCGTGTAATAGTCCTGCAGATCGTAGGGCAGGGCATTGACTTCCGTGCCCGCAATGTCGGCGGCATCGAGCACGAGCTGGCGGCATGGCGGCCTGCCGTCGAGCGGTACGAGTACGAGGCGCCCCGTCTTTTCACGCGCGACGGCAAGCGGTGTGCCGCTGTAAGAGGGGCGCAGGCAGGCGTGGTAGGAAAAAATCGCGCAGAGCGCGAGGATGAGCAGGCAAAGCAGTCGCTTTTTCAAGGAAGTTCCCCCTCGAAAGTCTCCGCCTCTGTTCCGGGGAAAGGTTAGGGAAGCGAAGATTCTCTTGAAATCAGTCTTTATTCCAATATTATAGCATAGCGCGGTTCACGAAACGAAAAAAATATGATAGAATATGAA
>CAMURM010000018.1 GCA_947097535.1 uncultured Selenomonas sp. | reverse complement strand
TCGGCAGGCCATGCATTGGCGCAGTCGCACACGGAGCAGTCCTGCCGATCAGCGTAGTCGCTCTCCCAGTTGAGATTGTCGCTTTGCAGCATACGCACCTCGCAGCCTGCATTTTCCAGATACCCCCTGACGAGATCGCCGACGACGGCGGCGACTTCGCACTCGCGCAGCCCCGTCCTCGGATTCACCGCCCCGCTGTCGTGTACGAGATCATGCCCTGGATTCAAAAATACCTTCATTTGTCATCTCTCCTCTCATTTTCCTCTCGCCTCGCCCCTGCCGCGCCGCTCTTCTTACGCGCAAGCTCAAGCAAAGCACCCGCCTCTTCGACTCCCGACGCCTGCATATTCTCCAAGATCGAGATAAACTCCGTCAGCGACAAATACCCGATCGCAAGCGTCGCCGCGAATGCCGGCGCATGTGTCTTGACCAAGATGAAATCCAAGAGCACTGCTACCGCCACCACGCCAAAATACGTCAGGATCTTCGGCACGAACCGCGTGCGCATCAAATTGCTCTTGATGTAGCCTGCGCGACGCGCCGCTCGGATATTGCACACCGTACCCCAGAATGTCGGCACGGGATTCCCCTCATCGACCAGATGCTTGCGCGACAGCGACAAAAACTTTGTCGCAAGGTCGGCGCACACCAGCGCACAAAATGCCGCGAAAATCTGTGCGTGTTCCGCAGCCACCAACGACACCGCACACGACGAAAAAATCTTCAAGCCCCAATCTTCCTGCAGCTTGCCCAACACACGAAAAAGCGCTTCCATTTCCTCACCCCTTCTAAACAAACGCTTCCACCGTCAAAGACGCCGCATCGAGCGCCGTCGAGCCGCCCGCCGCCGCCCGCACACTCGCTTCTGCGCAGCAGTAATACGTCAGCTTGTCGTTCGACTTGTCGTCATCGTAGACATACGCACCATCCTCTTTCACGTCGATCACCTCCTCCCACTCCATCACATAGTTTGTGCCGCCCTCGACAGCGATGCGCGTCGGCGAAGTCACATACGCATTCGCCTTTGTCCACGCGCGACCATTCTGAAAATCCGACACGCCCATATTCACAAGCTCCAAGCCCGTCGGGCAGAACACCACCGCACGAAACGCCGCCGTCTTATGGTTCGGCAGAGCCATCATGATCTTCCCTGCCGTATACCCCGAAAGAGAGCCGTCCGCTTTCGCCCGCAGCGTGAAGCTGCCGACCTTCGTCTTTCCGGCAGGCGCATCGCCCCCGCCCGGCGGCGTCGGCGGCGGCGTTGGCGGCGGCGTTGTGCCGCCCGCCCCGCCCGCCTCAAGCGCCAAAATCGCCGTCGCCATATCCCCCGGTCGATACCGCACCGACTTGCCGTTCTTCGTACGAATCGCATCGGCGATCGCCTGCAAATACGCCTCCGTCACCAAAACCTTTGCCATCAGTAGCTCACCCCGTCTGCACTCGGCGCACTCGGTACGCCTGCTCCTGTACCACCCTGCACAATCGTCGGCTGCGGATTCCCCGCATGACCGAAATACCCCTTGGCGAACGTCCGGAAACGATAGCAGTCCGTATTCGCCACACGGATCATCCACTTCCCGCTCGCCCCGAGCTTCGTCGGCACATCCGTTCCATTCTCCCAGAAAGCAAAAACATCGCCCGATCCCTTCATATTCGTCACGACATTCTCAATGTTCGTCTGACTTGGCAGCTCAAGACGCCCATCGAACACGCACTTGTAGCAATTTCCACCGTAAGATACCACATCGCCCGCGAAAAACTGCGTCTGCGGCTGCCACTCTTTTGTCGCCGCTTCCGTCGTATGCTGCCAGATCATATCGCCGTCGATGCAGCGTCCGTTGCCCGGCACCGGCAAAGAGCCGCTCGTCGTTCCGTCCTGATCGACCAGACGATAGATCTGCGCCACCCCCGCCGCATCATGCGACAGACAAAACGCCTCGCGGCTCCACCACGTCTTCGCCGCCCAATCCTTCCCGATGAAAGAAAGCTGCGCCGTCCCCTCGCGAAACGACCCGAGCCATGCCGTATTGAGGGGCGGTACATCCGTCAGCACACCAGCTTCAAGCACCTTGTAAAGCCGATGATCCGCATACAAGACCTCGCCCGCTTCCACCTTAAGCCCCGGCGCAAAACGCTTCTGGATGAACCGCTCCGCCGGTTCAACATACTGCCAATAGCACGCATCAAGATTCTTCGGATACACCTCCTCGCCTTCGATCACCTTGCCCGCCGTATGCGTCGGCCGCCAGCCGTTCGACACGCCGCCCACCGTGCACTCGTAGCAGTACACCGGCAGCCAGGGCGAATACTCCGTGAAGCAGAAATCTCCCGCCCCATACGCACGCGCTGCTTCCCAACGACCGCGCGCCATAAAGCGCACCTGCGCCGTCCCAAGCGCAAACTCCTCGCCGCTAAAATCCGTCGGCGCATTATCCGCCCTCGGATTCGGCAGCACGCCCGCCCTCGTCACGAGAAAATACCGCTTGTCATAAAACACCGTCTTGCCATCTACGCCTTTGAAGCGTTGGTATGTGCGCACCACCTGACCGCGCACCACAGAAAGCCGCGACGTATCCGAATCTTCGCGCCAGTCCACGCCGCGCCCCACATAGCGCCAGACAAGCGATCCCTTCATATCGTTCCCCAAATCGCGATTGTAGTTTACCCGCACAGACGGCCCCTTCGTGCTCGTCTTGCAGTTCCTTTTGCCCGCGATCATGAAATAGGTCAAATACGTATCAGGATTGTAGCTGTGGAAATGGCAGTCCCTAATCGTCACCTCCGGGAAACGGTAGCTGTCGAGCGTCGATACCGCCTCCGGAGAAAAATCGATCTTGCACACGTCGAACTGCTTGTCGGCCGGATCTTTCAAATAGGCATTGCAGCCCTCGATCAGCACGCGCCCCTCGAAGATTCGTCCATACGTCAGATTGAATTCCAAGATATGCGCGTGCGGCCAGCTGTCCGCTTCGAGCTTATTGATGTAAAAATTGCTGTTCGTGATCGAGCAGATCCCGCGCCCCTCGCCGATCTGAATCGCGTGATTGAACAAATTGCATTCATTGATCCACAGATTGTAAAAATAATTGTGAATATCCAAGCGATTGATGGAAACGCGCTCGATATGCACATCCTTCACGCAATTCATCGCCGTCGCGCCCCAATACCCCTGCACGCTGATATCATGCAGACGCAGATTCAGGCAGTTCGTCGCGCGAATCACATAGCCCGACGTGCCATTCTGGCTGCCCTCTTTTTTGCCCGCCGCATTGCAGCCCACGATATCCGACACCTCGACATTATACGCGCCCCAGATATAGATCATCGTATTCTTGAAGCGCGTATTATGCATCTCGTTCGCATCCGGCACGATGTTGAAGCCGCTGACATGCGCATTGTGGCACTTGCACCAGAGCACCGTACCGTACTTATTTGCCGTCGTCTTGAGCCGCACATCGCACCCCCGGAACGCATAATGCGTCGCCGGCAGCATCGTATAACTGCAGCCAAAATGCGAATTCACCGTCTGCGTCGTCGCCTCATGCCCGCTGTACGTCGACACCAAAGAATGAATCTCCAACCCTCCCGGATTATTCCAGTCGTACGTGATCGGCGACGTCAAAAGCCCGTCCGTCGTATGCAAAAGCATCTCATAGCGAGGCTCCGAATAAAGATAGCCGCCATCATCGCGCACCGCATACGGATCTTCCTTCAAGAACATCAACGCATTCTGCTGCAGCGTCGACTCATTGCCGTTGACATTCACGACGAAATTATCCCGCACCCATGTATCCGTCGCCTCTTTCGTCGGCTCGAACGTAAAATAATCCGCTTCATTATCTCCCCAGAGATAGAAGCCGAACCACGTCGCATTATCGTCCTTGACCAAAAGCTCCGAACCCGACAAATCAATATTGCCGCAGCACTGGATCGGTTCATTGTTGTCCTTGCGGATAATGCCCTCATGATTTGCCACCGTCACCGTATACCGCTTGCGCCCCGTCAAAGGCTCGATCGTATACGTCTCCGACTGATAACGGTGACACATCCTAAGCGCCTGCTCATCGTCCGCCGCACCGTCCAAGACCGCGCCGAACTGCCGATAATTCACCGTTTGATCTGTAATCATCGCATAAAGATGCTTCTTCTTGATCGTCTTGCCGTCAGCTTCATAGACCGGGATCGGCTTTCCCTGTGCGTCCTTCTTCAGCACATACGCGCCCTTCTCATCCACCTCCGGCGTGCCGTCGCGCTTATAGACCAACGCATACTCCGTCTCACTCGTCGCACCGAGGTCGATCGCCCACGGATAGGCTGCTGCCGACCACAGATACTTTGCAATATAGTTTGCGCCGCCCCCGTCGAAAGGACGCCTGTATCCCATCGTCTTGAACTCCGTTTCGACACCGATGCCCTTTGTACCGTTTTGCAGGAGATCTGCCATCGTCCGAAACGTCAGCAGCCCCTTGCCGCCGACGACGCCGCCCGAAGACCCCGGCTTCTCCACCACGATCACATTCGGCGCCTTCGTGCCGCTGATGCCCCCCTTCACACAGCGCTCCAACACCTCCCAGATCTCCTGGACGATCATCGTCAGCTTATCCGGCATCGCCTCCACCGCAGGCAGCGGATACTTCTCCCCGAGATCCACCATCTGCGTCCTCGGCGTACTGCGGTAAATCACGATCTTCTGCCCCGCCGAAAGCGTCGGCGGCTGCTCGCTATCCGGCTTCTCCTCCCCCGGCGCATACCCCGGATACAGCACCGTGCGCGTCTTTGCATCCACGAAATAATCCCCCGCCAGCAGCGTCTCGCGCTCCGTTGCCGCATCATAAATCACCACCTTCACATCCGCCACATCAGCGAACGGAAACGCGAACGGAAAGCGCCGCGTCTTGCCGTCGCCCTGATAGATCACCTTCGTCGTCAAATGGTTAATCATGTTCTCCCCCTCTTTCTCATCGAGCGCCTCGCCTGCGCCTCTTGTCCCTGTGCTTCTTCGGCTTCTCCGGCATCTCTTTCGCTCGGAGCTTCTTGTCGAACAACACGCTTCGAAGCACATTCTCCATGCTCCGATCATAGTACGGATCCTTCTCCATGCTGTCCGTCATGTACTGCAAGACCGTGAAAATGCCGTCTGCGATCGTATTCGTCACGCCCGTACGCGCTGCCGTCAGCGTGCTGATCGTCTGTGCGCCCGACTTCATGACATCAATATAGCCGATCTCCTTCTTCGGCTTCTTGTACTTCTTGTCATCTTCGTACTGCCTGCGCCTACGAGGCGTCATCTTCTGCACCTTTCGGCGCTCCTCGGCGGCTTTTTCCTCTCGCGCCAGATCCTGCTCGCCCTTCTTTTCGATCAGCTCCATCGTCGCCTGCGCCTGCTTCAAGCCGCGCGTCACGACAGAACCAAGCTCGAAATTGCGCCCATACGTCGTCCCGTCAAAGACCTTGCTTGCCACCATCCCCGCAAAATCACGGAAAAACGGCATCGTTCCCGTCGTCGTTGACAGGAGATTCTTGCCCAAGACGCGCAGGAAACGCTCCGCTTTCGGCACCTCGACCTTCTTCTTTTCGCCCGTTTTGGGATCTTTCACCGTGCGATACTTCGCGCGATCATCGTCCCCTTCAAGACCGAGCGCGAACTTCCCCATCGCCCCGAGAATGCTGACGAGGACGATGCGATAGATGAGCGAACGCGCCAGCGGCATCCAGACATCGACACGCGAAGCGCCTTCCTCGCTGTACTTGCCCTTGAAGTGCGATTCCAAAAGCGCATTGAACTGCGTATTGAAATACGAATAAAACGACGTGAACATCTTCACCGCCTCGTTTCGCGAACGCTGCAGCGCCGAAAGATCCTTCGTCTGCCCCGAGCCGATCACATCGCGCACCGCCCCGTCAGCGGCCTGCACCGAGCGCATCTCTGCCTCTTCGATCAGCTCTGCGCCCTCTCGTATCGGCAGCGCGGCGGCGCGTTCGAGCCGATGCCCCGCCTCGTAGAACGCACGCTCTTTTTCCTTGATCTCCTCTTTCCTTCGCTCCTTTTCATCCTCGATCTCTCTTTCCGACATCCCCGCATACGGCGATCCTTTCAGCTGTTCGGGATTCATATAGCGGCGCTCCTTGCTCTCCTCTTCCAGTCCGAACAGCTCTTTTCGAAGATCATAGACCTCCGCCCGCAGACGTTCGACTTCTTCCTGCGCCTCTTGATACGTGCGCCTATTCTCCGCATTCTCCCGATTCACCGCCGCCAAAGCCTTGGCAAAAGCATTCTTATATGCGCGGCACCAGAGCGGCTTCGACAGCATCAAATCCGTTTGGGCGAGCGCCCAATATGCATTGTCGCGCAAAAACTCGATCGGCGCGTACGTCGGCGCGAAGATATGCGTATCTTGGCGAAGATCGCGCTCCATATTGTTGATGCGGTTCATCATGAAAAGCGACTTTTCCAAGAGCGCATCCATGCTCTTCTTATTGCCGTAATAGTCCGCGACCGCCGCGTGCGCTTCTGCCGCGCCGAGCTTATCCATCATCGGCCCGATATTCGTCGCATTCTCTATGACCGGCCATAAGCGATATCCCATGATCGCCATCGTCGAATTGCAGCGAAACGCCGCCATCGTCCGACTGAGCGCCGTCGCCGCCAGATCGCTGCCGTCAGCGGCGACCGCCCACACGTCGAGCGCCCATTGGTCGAGACGATTCCAGAACCCCAAGCCGTAGGTTGAAGCGACATACTGCTTGAAGTCTTTTTGCCGCAAGATGCGATGCACGTCACGCGCCGCGATGCGAAACGCGATATTGTGCGCGGCATCGTAGACATGACCGTTGAGCACATCGAACTCCAAGAGCACCGGCTCTTTGACCTCGCCTTCCGAGCGCCTTTTTGTATGGCCGCGATGCGCACCGAGCACCTTCGCGCCCGCCGCCCCGCGCTTCGCTTCTTCCTCTGCCGCGTGCTCCTTCGCCTGCGTGGACTTTTCGGCATTGTACTTGAGCGGATAGTAGCCGCCCCGCAGCTTGATCTCCGCACCGTCCGCCGTGCGGATGGAAAAAGGCGCGGCGGGCACCTTGCCGAGACGCGAGCCGTTGAGTTTTTCCTCGACGGCTGCCGTTTCCTTCCAGAAGGTATCGATGAAGTCCCATACCTCTTGCACGACCTTCCAATCCCGCTCCGTCATGTGCTCTTTTAAGACCGCCTCCACGTCGAGTCTCTCTCCGATGCCATCCAAGATGCGCTTTCGATTGATCTCAGATCCCCAGTTGAGCGCGAGACAAAGCACATTCTCCTTCGTCAGCTTCTCGCCGCCCGCCTTGATCGTCCGATCCTTCCACGTCATGCGCTCCTCTTTCGTATAGACCGAGAAGATGCGCAAAAGCTCATCTTGACTCTCACCGAGGAGCTTCGTCTCCTTCATCTGTGCACGCTCGATCGTACCGTAGATGTAGCTGTGCGCTTCCTCGCCCAGGAGACGGATCATCACCTCGGGCTTCATGAGGTTCAGCATCCCCTTCTGCGCGAGGAGCGCCATCTGCTCGCCGATGCCCGGCGCCTTGGCAAGCCAATCGCTGTAACCGACGCCGCCCGTATCCGGCGATACGGGATGCTGCTTCACTCCTTCGGGCGCAAGGCGCGTCTTCGACGAAAGGATCTCTTGTGCGACATCGGCGAAATCCTTGCCCGCAAAACTCAGCACGCGATTCTTGTCGCGCCCGATCGTATAGAGCGCACGAAGCATATTGACCGTCTGTCTAAGCTGCCCGAGCGTCATGCTCTTGTAGCTCGTCTCCTCTCTTGCCAAAAGCTCAAGGATCTCCGTCGGCGCAGCCGCATCGAGATCGAGATTGTCCTTATAGCTGTCAAAAAGTTCGGCGAGATCGAGAGCGCCCTCCGGCTTTTCGACATCGCTCTTTTTCAGCCCCAGCAAATAGGCGAGATGGTGCAGCCAATAGCGCTCCGTCGCCTGAATGCGCACCGTGCGAGCGCCGAGCTTCTTTTGTACGTCGGCGGTCAGCTTCTGCATCTCTTCTTGATTCTTCGTCGCCTCATAGGCGCACGCCGCCGCGTGTGCTTGATTCTCCCGCTCCGCTCTTGCCTTGTCCCACTTCCTCTGCGCCGCTGCCTTCGCTGCCGCCCGCGCGTGCTGCTTCTCCTTGCGGCGGAAGAACTCCGGGTTGCACGATTCGCTGATGGGAAGCGATGCGAGGAAGAGCCGCGCCTGCTCGCGGAAAAAGCGCTCGTTTGCCCATGCTTCCTCTTCAAAATCCTTGCGGCGGCGCTTCTCCTCCGCCTGTTTTCTCACGCGCTCTTTTGCCCGCTCCTTATGCTTCGCCTTGAACGCCTCGTATTTTTTCATCCTCTCCTCTTGCGTCTTGGCGCGGGCGATCTCCTCGATCTCCGCATACTCTTCCCCGCTCCACTTCGCGCTGCCCTTGAGCCGTTCGAGCGCGGCTTGGAGCTTCTTCTTTGCCGTCTCATCAGCGTCCTCGCTCATGGCGCTTAGATGTTCTTCGACTTCCTTCTTCGCCTCGGCGACTTCGCCGCCGATATACGCCATGAGCCTTTCCTTTCGGCGCATCGCCGCCGCTTCCAAAGCCCTTCTTCGTCCGAACGCCTTAGGCGAAGTCATCGCCTTTTCGATATTCTCGTCCGTCAGATGTTCGGCGAGCATCTTCTTGTCGAGATCGCGGGCATACGCCTCGATATATTCGGTCAGCTCCGTTTCGAGCGACTTTCTCTTCGCACGCTCTTCCTTGTACTCTTCAAGCGAATCGTACCAATGCCCGAGGATCGCCTCGCCCGCCTTGCCACTCTTTTCGAGCGCCGCCTCCGCGAGATAGACCGGCTCTTTTTCCAGTTCCGCACGCTTTTTCTCGCGCTCTTTTGCGACATCTTCTTCGTACGCTTCACGCGCCTCGCGCTTGAGGTCTTTCATCACCTGCGCCCGCAAAAGGTCTTCGGCCTCTTCCTGCGCTTCCTGCACCCATTTCGCATAGAGCTTTTCCATATCCTCGCCCATGAGATCGCGGAGCGTCTCTTCGCCGCCGAGCTTTTCCACCGGACGATAACGCTCATCGAGGAGCGCCGCTTGAATTTCCTCTTCGGCGGCGATCATGCGTGCCATCACAGCCTCTACCGCAAGAGAAGGCCGCCCGCCGAGCGATTGAACGAAGGAATAGACTTTTCTAAGGAACATTCGGAACTTGCGGAACACGCCGCGAAGCCCCACCGACGGCGCTTTCCCTTCGCGAAGATAAAGCTCGAAGCCGCGTGCGAACCGCTCATGCCGCCAGACCTCTTTGGCGCGTGCTATGCGAAGGGCATCGCCCGACGCAAGAGCCGCGAGAATCGCCGCCTCATGATCGCGGAACTCATCCGCCCAGTCCGTATCCGCATACTCCTTCGCCGCGCCCTCTTTCCACGCCGCCCATTCGTTGACCGTCGCCAAGTCTTTCGCCGACACATCGTCGATCTTCGCGAGCACATCCAAATCCATGAGGAAGAGATGCCCCATCTCATGAAGAAACGTCGATTCGTCTGCCGTACGGAACAAGCGAATGAGCCGCTTGCCATCCGGCTGCATCGCGATCTCGCCCTGTGAAGTGCGCTTCTCCTCTTGGCTGAAATTCTGTGCAAGAGAAGAAGCCAGCGGTTCGCCGTTTTCGTCCAACGGCAAAAAATCCGCAGCTTGACTATCGCGTATCCCCTGTGATATAGTGGAACCAAGAGAAAGATTCCCGCCAACGGTAGAATACGCACCGTTGGGATCATCGGCAGAGCGTGCGAAGTCTTCTGCCGCAAGGGAATCTTCTTTTTTTGCATACTTTGCAAAATTCGTGACCAGCCACGTTTTTTTGTTCCCATCAAAATCAAGGCGAACGACAGCTGTATAATCCGCATATTTGAAATACATACGATCATCGTATTTCTGCGATGCTTTACCTTTCGCCAATACCGTTGGAATCATATCAACAGCAGCTTGTCCATGTTTTGCAAGAATATGTGCCATTCCATATCCACCAGCAAATTTCTTTGAAGGATCTCCCTCTTCCCCGTAAACAAAATCTATTCCACCTATCTCGCTTCGGAACATTGCATGCGGAACATCCTGCCGTCTATGCAGCACCTCATTTACAGCCTGTTCCCCACGTTCTATATTCTCCCGTTGCTTATATCCCTCTTCCCAGTCGCCAAACCACGCCTTGAACGCAGGCGTGCGCACGGTGAGCCACTGTTCTTCCGTGAGATTCGTCTGCACGCCGTTCGGCGCTTTCATCCAGAGCGCCGTTCCCTCATACTGCCTGCGGACAGCCTCCTTCTGCTCCGCGAGTGCATTCTCGTTCTTTTCCTGATAGAACTTCTCGACAATAGAGATCGCCCGATCATCGAACACGACAAAGCCGCGCCCGCCTTGTCTGTCGTCATAGACAATGCCCTTTACCCCATATTGATTCAGAAGTTTCGACGCCTCTTCCTGACCGTCCACCAAATCGCTGATCGTTCCATAGATATTCATTCCGTCGGATTCAGACAAAGCCTCTTTGATCTCCGCTGTGACGGCAGCTTTTCCTAAACGGCGCACATCGTTCCAATTCTCAAGCTGCTCCATCGTAAGACCGCGAACCAGCTTATCCAACGCCTTACGCACCTTTTGCGGCTGCTCATCATAAGATTTTTGTTCATCCAGCAGCACATCATCCTCGGGAATCTCCACCTCGTATGTTCTGCCGTCATCTCCTCGATAGACCTCCGAGGTCTTTCTGTCTGCTGCACAATGCACACCCCATCCATGCGCCATCTGCCCGACACCCGTTCCGGCGTTCCCTAAATCAAACGCAGAAAAATCATACGGAGAGCTATGCCATGCACGCTGCTGAAACCGCGTCGCTTGATTGACAATCCCCAACCTCTCTTGTATCATAGGAAGTGAAAGAGGTTGAATGACCGAAGGCGTTAGGCTGCCGACGGATTGATCCGTTCGGCTGGGGTGACCTGTAAGCATGGACGCGGCATCGCCTCTTTTTTCTGTTTCCGAAGCCATGAGATCCTTGCTCGTGCCATTCTTACGGATCCAGCTATCTATACTGCTTTCCTTATCAAAAAACGCCGTTTTGAGAAAAATTCGCCCCGTAGGAAGCAGCTCATAAGCAACGCCCGCAGCCCCGCGCGGCGTTTTTATTTTGCATAAAATCGTCTTTCCGCCATAATCTCCTTTTCCCGTCATATCCAAATGAACGCGCGAGAAATTCTCCATATTTTCTTGAATAAGCGCAAAGTCCGCATCCGTCATTTCCGGATGCCGATGGTGTATATGAAGCATATCATCTTGTGCGACATCAACCGCTGTACCACTTGAGGAAATGATACGCAAGAACTTCTTATTCCGACTGCCGCTCTCCGCTTCCGGTGTGCGCATCCGTCTGCTGAAATCTTCCAAGGTTTCCGCTTTGCTTCGCTGCATCGCCGCCTGTGTAAAGCCGCCCGCCTGCGCTCTTTCTCCATGCTCCACGGCAAACGTATCACGATAGTAGTCGAGCGCCGTATACTCCTTCTCCCAATTCTTCTCCCGCATCACGCGCGCATACTGATCAGCGTGACGCGCGAAAAGAAGCGCGTTTAAGCGCGCTGCCTTCGACTGTACGCCGCCGATCGCTTTGAGACTTGCCATGAGTTGACGATAGACGCTGTACGCTTCGGGAGACAGCCCCGATGCCATGCGGATTTCACTGCCGTCGACTTCTTTCATGCGGCTTTCGATGTCTTCCATCGTCCGGATGCGGTCGTTCAGCGCGTCGAGCTGCCCTTTCGCGCTGTCCATCTCTTCTTGCGTGAGCGTCTGCCAGCCTTCGACCTTCGGGGCTGCGGCATCGCCGACCATGAGACGGTAGGCGAGCGTCAGCAACTCTTCCTGCGTCGGCGCGTGGCCGTGCTCTTTTTTGAAGTCTTCGACCCAAGCCGCACTGTCGTTCTTCACATCGCGTTCGAGGACTTCTGTCGCCGGCTGCAGGAGAGCCGCCCGCTCCGCGATGAAGCCGCCATGAAGCAGACGCCATCCTTGTTTGGGATTCGTCGGGTTCATCGTGATCGCAGACATCGCCGCTTCATATTCTGCTTTTCGACGCGCCTTGACTTCTTCGCTTGCGTGTTGGGGCGCTTCCGGAAACCATTCATGCGCGATCGTCTGCGAGATGTCGATGCGCGTCTTGACGGCTTTTTTCTGCGCTTCTTCTACCGCGTCGCTCAAGTCTTTTGCGTTCTTTTTTATGCGTGCCAAAGAGTCCGCTTCCGGCGCGAAGGAGACGGCTTCCAGGAGCGCAGGCGACGCATCCGACTGCGCATACTTTTCGATGGGGACGAAGAGATAGCCGCCATGTTGGACGGCGTTTTCGACGGCTGCATCCGAAAGCTCTGCGGCTTTTGCCACGGCTTTGAGGTCGGCAAGGCCGCTTTCTTTTTCCAGGGCGGCGGCCGCGTCGCTATAGACGTTTTCAAATCAGGTGACGCGCACCAGTACACGGAGGGGCTGTTGCTGCACAACGGGCGCGGTCT
>CAMURM010000017.1 GCA_947097535.1 uncultured Selenomonas sp. | reverse complement strand
GCGTAGCGGTGCTACGTCGAGGATTTGTCGACGACGAGAGGACAGCGCAGATGCGGGAAGATGGGTGGCTGAATTTATCAGTGGTTCCTATATTCTCTCAGCTGTTCGCAAACGTAGTACAGGCAACGCAGTGCCATATTTTGATTCATTGTACTCTGATGCTCGATGAATAATAAATGGCGATTCATCAACAGGAAGGAAATGTCATTTTTCAGCTGTGACAGAAACGCTCCTTCCAGCGTCATGATTTGCAAATCTTCTTCCGGCGCATACACTCTTCCATGTAAAGCACCGGAAACCTCTTTCAGTCGCCTCTCATCATTGAAGTACATACGGAATACTGTATCTTGGTATTGCCTGCCTTTCTGTCTTGTTCCCATTGTCGTTTCTCCATTTGCAAAAAGTCTTTTTTCTTTTTATTATACCATAAAATCTATACAGACAAACAGCCCGACGAACAATCCGTCGGGCTGTTTGCTTACTTCAGGAACCACTGATAAATTCAGCCACCGATCTTCACGCATCTGCACAAATCCGGGCGACTTCCTTTTATCAGCCCTTCCTTTATTGCCAAAAACCTACTGTCATAGTATACTAAGGAACATTCGAACCTCGATACACGATTCCATTTCATCCCAACGCAAAGGAGCTCCATACCATGATAAAAGAAGCCATCCAGAAGATCGTCAGCAAGCACGACCTGACATATCAGGAAGCCTACACCGTGATGAACGAGATCATGAGCGGCGAAACGAGTCCCACCGAAAACGCCGCCTACCTCGCCGCGCTCTCGACGAAGAGCGCCAAGGCGGAGACGACGGCAGAGATCGCCGGCTCCGCCGCCGCCATGCGCGAGCACGCCCTGGCCGTCGAGCATCCCGGCATCGAGGTGCTTGAGATCGTCGGCACGGGCGGCGACCACGCGGGCAGCATCAACATATCGACGACGGCCTCCTTCATCATCGCCGCCGCCGGCGTCCCCGTCGCCAAGCACGGCAACCGCGCGGCATCGTCGAAGAGCGGCGCCGCCGACTGCCTCGAAGCGCTCGGCGTCAACATCAGCCTCGCGCCCGAAAAATGCACGGAGCTTCTCGGAAGCATCGGCCTTTGCTTCATGTTCGCGCAGAAATACCACGCCTCGATGAAATACGTCGGCGACATCCGCAAGGAGCTCGGCATCCGCACCGTCTTCAACATCCTCGGCCCCTTGACGAATCCCGCCAAGCCTGAGCGCATGCTTCTCGGCGTCTACGACGAGTACCTGCTGGAGCCTCTGACCCGCGTGCTCATCGACCTCGGCGTCAAGCGCGGCATGGTCATCTACGGCACGGACTGCCTCGACGAGATCTCCGTCAGCGCCCCCACGAAGATCTCTGAGTTCAAGGCCGGCTGGTACAAGACGTACACGATCTGCCCCGAGGACTTCGGCATGAAGCGCGCCGCAAAGAGCGACATCGTCGGCGGCACGGCAGAAGAAAATGCCGCCGTCACGCGCGCCATCCTCACGGGCGCCCAGGGGTCGAAGACCGACATCGTACTTTTGAACGCCGGCGCCGCCATCTACATCGGCGGCAAAGCCGACTCCATAAAAGACGGCATAGAAAAAGCCCGCAGCCTCATCGAAAGCGGCGCCGCAGAGAAAAAGCTGCAGGCTTTCATCGATCAATCGAACCGCTGAAGCACCTCGCGGTAAATCGTCTCATCCTCAGCTGCGTCTTTTCCGCTGCCGGACAGACTCGGTCTTTCATCGGTTAGAAACATGCGCCGCCGAGCGCACAAACAGAAAGGCACGGCTGCTGTACCGCCCCGAAAGGGACGATCTGCGGCCGTGCCTTTTCGTATTCAAGCGTCCTGTTTTCGCGTACAAACCCGTACATTGACGCCGTGCTTCCTGCATCGCTCTACCATTTCTGCCGGGAGCTTGTCGTCGGTCAGGAGAACATCGATATCTGCGGCTGCCAGGAAACTCGAAGACGACACGCGGTCGAACTTCGAGGAATCGATCATGGCGATGATGTGGTTGCAGTTTTCCAACATGCGGCGCTTGAGCTCGACCTCATAGATGTTGAAATCGGTCAGTCCTTCTTTCGCCGAGAAGCCGTTGGCGGAGACGAAGGCGACATCGACATGGAAGTGGCGCAGGATATCCGCGCCAATCGTACCTTCGATGAAGCCGGAGTTTTTGCGCACGATCCCGCCGATGATGATCGTATCGATGTTCGGCGTATCCTTCAAGGTGAGCATCGTGTAGACGCCGTTCGTCACGACGAGGAGCTTGCGGAAGCGCGTCAGCTTCTTTGCCAGCGTCAGCGCCGTAGAGCTTGCATCGAGCAGAATGCACTGATTGTCCTTGATATATGCAAGCGCCGCCTCAGCAATCGCATCCTTTTCTTCCGCATGCTGCATCTCGCGCCTATGGAAGCTGAAAGCCTCGGGGCGCAGGAGCGCGGTCGCCTCGACCGTCTGCAGCTGCGGCTGCCCTTTTTCTGACAGAGAAGAGGCGCCGCCGTGAATCTTCTGCAAAAGTCCCTGCTTCGCCATCAGATTGAGGTCGTTGCGTATGGTGGCAGGGGAAGCGTCCAGCGCCGCACACAGTTCCGTCGTCTTCGCCGTGCCGTTCTCGCGGAGGATCTGCTGTATCTTCTCTCTTCGTTCAATCGCAAACATAACTCGTCCTTTCGCGGGAGCACCTCTCGTCTTTCCTCTCCCTGATTCATTCTTCAATGTATCTTTATTTATATTTTATATCGAAACAGCAGGAAAAACAACAGGAAACGATAAAATTCCCTCGCTGACCTGCGTCTCTCCAGTTTCTCCTATAGGAAAATCCCCAAAAAACGGGCGGCCTCATGACGCATCATGAAGCCGCCTGTTTTCTATTGCCGTGCGCTCTTTATCGCCGCGCGAATCAGCTTGTCGAAAGCCTCCGCCTGCCAGGCGCTCCGTCCGACGAAGAGTCCGTCCACCGCCGGCTGTGCGATCAAAGCCTCTGCATTGTCGGGATTGACGCTGCCGCCGTAGAGCACCGGCACCTTCGCCCCCGCTGCACCGAATATTTCGACCAGGCATTCCTTGAGCACACGATGTTTTTCCTGTGCATAGGCGACGCTCGCCGGTTTGCCGTGGACGCCGATCGCCCAAACGGGTTCGTAGGCGACCCGGAGCTTGGGGCAGGCGCCGTCCGTCAGCACCTTCGCCCGATCCTTTGAGATGCCGTGGAAACCGGCGATCAGCTGCCTGCGCAGCACTTCGTCAGCGATTCCATAGTCCTTCTCCTCTGCTGTCTCCCCCACACAGAGCAGCGCCGCAAGGCCATGCTGCAGAGCGCAAAGAACCTTTCGGTTCTCCTCGTAATCGGTCTCACGGAACACATGACGCCGCTCCGAGTGACCAACCATGACGAGGTCCAGCCCCAGCTCCGTGAGCATCAGCGGGCTGATTTCGCCCGTGAACTGTCCCTGCTCCTCCCAGCCCATGTTCTGTGCCCCCAACTGCACGAGGGCGCGATTCTTAATCTTGACGGCATCGGGCAGCGATGTATAGGAAGGGATGACGAATAGCTCCATCTCCTTCCGCCCCAGATCTTTCGTTCGTTCCGTCAGCTCATCAAGATAGGCCGTCGTTTCCCGGATGTTCTTATACATCTTCAGGTTCGTGCCGAAATAAAGTTTTTCCATAACCGCTCCTTCATGACGATTCAGCGTGCGTCGTCGTACGCATTGATCGCGTCGACCTTCTTGCCCGAGCGCTCGTTATAGGTGTACTCGCTGGCAAGGTAGGCACTGATCAGCTCCTTCGCGAGCATATTGCCCGTCACCTGCGAGCCGAGCGTGATGATGTTGCAGTCGTTGCTCAGGACGGCGCGCTTAGCGGCATAGACGTTCGTCACATTGGCTGCGCGTATGCCCTTGACCTTATTGGCCGCGAGCATGACGCCGAGCCCCGTGCCGCAGAAAAGGATGCCCCTCTCGAAGTGACCCGCGGCTACTTCCTCTCCCACCTTCACGGCGACGCGTGCATAGATGGTGTCCTCGCTGCCGAAGTCCGTTACTTCGTGACCAAGAGCCTCGACGTACTCCTTCATTTCCTTCTTGAAATCCTCTGCATTCGGGTCGCAACCCATGGCAATCTTCATTCTGCATCCTGACCTTTCTCCGCTTTGACTCCTTCGGATTCACGCTTTCACCGCAGCCTCGGCGGACGATTCTGCCGCCTCCGCCTTCAAATAACGGCTACGTCCGAGATTGACGGCAATGATCTGATAAATCTTCGCAAACTTATCGCCGAAACTTTCCTTCGGCAGGACAAGCGCCTGCTCGTCTCCGACGTAGAGGATGATCGTCTTCGGAGCCACGGCGGCTCTCTTGAGCTTCTCCCAGGGGTAAAAGATCGTGCTGCCCTCCCTTTCCACCAGGATGCCCTCACGATCGGTAAATGTGTAGTCGAGCGGCAGGCGGTAGTCCGCCTCCTTCATGGCACGCCTCGCCTTCCACTTGAGCTGAAGCGGCGTCGCCGCGATGAAGAGGGCAGCGGCCGCCACAAAGAAGGCGCAGTCCCTGCCATCCGCTTCACCCAGCCAGTACGAATAGACGCCGAGAATAAAGATGGAAAATTCGAGAATATTCGTCAGAAAACCGCTGAACTTCGAATAGGCATGATAGAGGAAGAAATCAAAGAGAAATTCCTGCCGCATCGCTACCGTGATTTTCTCTTCACCCAACGAGGGCAGAGTCTCGCCGCTTCTGGCTTCCATCGGCTTCCTCCTTTATTTGCTCGCAAGGCGCAGCGCCTTTTCATGCGCCCAGCCTTCCGGTCCGTAGATTCCGAGCTGACGGCTCATCATGTACTTGTCGAACGCCGCCGTGATGAAGGGGCAGAGCGCCAGCGTGATGATCGACGCCGTCGCGCACTGTGC
This sequence comes from uncultured Selenomonas sp., assembly GCA_947097535.1. Lineage (GTDB taxonomy): Bacteria > Bacillota > Negativicutes > Selenomonadales > Selenomonadaceae > Selenomonas. Next base: position 7,678 of record CAMURM010000017.1, on the reverse strand, counting down.
GGTAGCCGTCGGCACCACGGCGAGGTATTCGGGATCCGCTTCGGCGACCGCCGCCGGAGTCATCGCCGAGTTCAGAGCCGTCGTACCGATGGCGGCGCCCATGGCATTGCGCTCCTTGCGTGGCAGCAGCAAGTTGATGAGGATGAAGAAGATGATCGCCGTGAGCGCGGACAGAAGACCGAGCACAAGGCCGGAGGCGCCTGCCGTGACGATGGTCGCGATATCGGTCTTCGCACCGATGGAGATCGTCATGAAGAACGTGACGATGGGCTGTGCCACCTTGCACGTCTGGCGAAACGCCTTATCCAGATTGCCCCAGACGAAGCCGATCAGAAGCGGTATGAGAACCGCGACCAGCGTCGAGAGCGGGATGTTCGCCAGCCCCGTCGCACCGAGCGCCACCAGCGTGAAGAAGGGGCCGTCGTTCAGGGAGAGAATCGAGATGGCTCCCGTATCGGTCGCATTGCCGAACTGCGAGGAGAGCGAGATGTACAACGAGCCGTTCGAGTTCGTGAACGCGGCGATGAAGACGAACGGCGCAATGCCGAGGAAACCGTCGGGGCCGCAGAATTTGCCGACGAGCACGCCGACGGCGACGCCGAGCAGGAACTTGATGCCCGTCATGATGCAGCCTTTGTAGAGCGGCATGCCGACCTGCTTAATGTCGATCATCGAGCCGCAGACGATGAGGAAGAAGCCCATCATACAGGCGTTTCCGTTGTAGAAAAGCGCCGTCACATAGCCGCCGATCTGGAAGAACTGCGGTGCAAACGTCGCGATTGCCACGGCGATGACGAGGGGGATGATGACGAGACCGCCGGGCATGTCCGACATCTTTTGCAGGATGGGGATGTTCAGCCTGCTCTTTTCCTGGGTTTCGTTTTCCATGACTAAATCCTCCTACCATATGGAGGCGGCACAGAGAGGCGCCGCCCCAAGATACTCCCTGCGCGCCTCAGTCCCGGCGCGCTGCCTCCAACATCAGGCGATCAACGATTTCGATTGCCGATGAATTCGTACCTGTCAAGCCGCCCTTGCCGACGATCGGCATGCCGCCGTACTCGCCGATGAGACGCCCTATATCAGTCTGCGGAATCACATAGTCGAGTACTTCCAGGCATTCGACGCCGAGCATCGCGCAGACATTGACCATCGTATCGCCGCCCGTTGCATAGATGCCGGCGATCTTCTCCCGCGCCACGCGCTCCATCACCTGCGCGATGATCGTACCGAGTCCCGCATTGATGCGATTCGCCGCCGTTCCCTTCTCGTAGCCGTGGGACCTATCCTCTTCGTCGAGATCGAGGAGCACGCCGTGCAGCGCCGTCTCAAAAAGGATGGAACGCGGCTGCTCGTATTTTTCTAGCAGAATGCAGGCGGCGTCCGCCGCGCGCATAACTTCCGCCGTAGCCGCCGGGCCGCTCTCGATCAAGGGGCGCGGATTGACGGAGATGCGGACGTTTCGCGCATCGTTCGTCAAGACTTCCATCTGTTTCTTCGTAACGGGCGTCGCACTGCCCGCCGCAATCAGAACCGTGCGGTTTTCTACAGGAGCTGCTGCGGGAATATTCGGCTTTTCTTCCTCGATCAGACCGCGCACGAAGGCGAGGCGCGAGGTGAAGGGACCCGGATCCACGGCGAGGACATTCCATTGCAAGGCGACGCACGCCTTCGCGATCTCCTCGACGTCTTCCAATGTGATCGCATCGACCACGATCACGCGCCTGCCCGCCTCGCGCTCCTTGCGAAGCGCCTCCACGAGTGCTGCACCGCCCTGCAGGACGTCGGCGAGGGCGATAAGCCCGACCGCGTGCTGCGTCTGCGCTGCGAGAAGCGTCGGCACATAGTTCTCGCGCACCGGCGTGCGCACATCCTGAGCGACGGGCGTGCGTATGAGAGCCACCCCGTCGATCACCGAGTAGCCGCCGACAAGGATGCGGCGCGACTGCGGCATCGCCGGAACGACGACGGCGACGGCATCCTCGCCGATCACATCGAGCATGGCATCGATCTCATAGCCGATGCCGCCGCGCAAGGTCGTATCGATGCGCTTCGTGAAATAGCGTACCCCCATCTTTTTCAAAGCCGATGTCGCGTCGGTCACGAAGCCCTGCGCTTTCTCCTTGTCGAGTGCGCGGGAGTTCGTGCCGATGACGATGGCATCGAGCCCCAGCTCCTTCTCCTCGCGAAGCGCCGCTTCCGAGGAGAAGTATGCGACCGTCCGCGCCCGCGAACGCGCCAGCAGCACCCCCGTCGTCGTTGCGCCGGTCAGATCATCTGCAACAATTCCGATCGATGGCACCATTCTCCACTCCTTTCGTAAAACAACTGCTGCGGTAGCCAGCAGCGCCTCAGCTACGCTCGTGCTTGAGCAGAGCGTATTCCGCGCAAACCTTGGTCGACTCGATGAGGCTGATGCAGTTCGCGATCGCCTTCCCCGCGATGTCGAAGGCCGTGCCGTGATCCACGGAGCCGCGGATGAACGGCAGTCCCCATGTGATCGTGACCGCCTTCTCGAAGTCGAGCGTCTTGCAGGCGATGTGCCCCTGGTCGTGGTACATCGAGAGGATCGCATTGTACTTGCCCGACTTCCCGATGTTGAACACCGAGTCTGCGGGCACGGGCCCCACCGCCTCGATGCCTTCCTTCTGCGCCGCTTCCACAGCGGGAATCAACTCGTCAAGTTCTTCCCTGCCGAAGAGCCCGTTGTCCCCGTTGTGCGGGTTGATGCCCGCCACGGCGATCACCGGCTTTTCTATGCCGACGCTCTTCAGCTCCTTGTCAATGTTGCGGATGAAATCAAGCACGACATCTTTCTTTGCAAAATGCACCGCGTCGACCAGGGACATGTGACGGCTCACAAAGAAGACACGCAGCTTATGGCAGGAGAACATCGTCAGCGCATAGGGAGACTTCGTGGCGTTTTGATAGATCTCCGTGTGTCCCGGCTCCTTGACGCCAACGAGTTTGATGGCTTGCTTGTTGATCGGCGAGGTCGATACGGCGTCAACCTTACCTGCCAGCCCGAGCTCGATGGACTTCATGATCCAGTCGATGGACATCTGTCCCGCCAAAGCCTGCACCTTGCCCCACTCGATGGAGGCGGCGTCATAGTCGCCCGTTTCCAGTACGTCGATCGTGCCGAGTTCATACTTTGCCTCAGCGGGATCGGAAATCTTGTGGATGACGATCTCCTTGCCGAGCACCTCGGCCGCCCTCTCCAACATCACGGCGCTGCCGATGACGAAAGGTTTGCAGCAGTCCGCAATCTCCTGACTCAGCATCGTGCCGACGACGATCTCCGGACCGATACCGGCGGGATCTCCCATAGTGATAGCCAAGGCTTGAACTTTTCCTTCATGCTTGTTCTTCCCTTTTCTGCAAATGATGAAATCCCACTCTGCAATGTCTGCGAACGCCCTTTGCTTCAAAGCTCCAGAGCGTCGCGCACCTGCTCGTAGACCCCCGCCGCGTCGAGCCTGTACTTTTGCAGGAGCTCCGCGGCAGGCCCCGACTCGCCGAACACGTCGCGTATGCCGATGCGTAGCAGGCGCTTCGGCGCCTTTTCCGCCAGAAGTTCTGCCACCGCGCCGCCGAGACCGCCGAGGATGGAGTGCTCTTCAGCTGTGACGACGAGCTTTGCCTCCTTCGCCATCGTAAGGACGAGCTCTTCATCGAGCGGCTTGATCGTATGGATATTAGCGACAGCCACGCTGAGGCTCGACTCCGCTGCCAGCCTTTCAGCCGCCTCAAGTGCCGGCGCAACGAGCAAGCCCGTCGCCAGGATGACGACGTCGCTGCCCTCTCTCAGCTTCTTCCCCTTGCCCCATTCGAAGCGATAGGCGGCATCGTTGACGGCAGGTACGGCAAGGCGCCCGAAGCGCATGTAGACGGGGCCTTCATGCGCGTAGGCAGCTTCGACCATGGCGTGCGCTTCCACATCATCGGCGGGGCACATGACCGTCATGCCGGGGATCATGCGCATGAGAGCCAGATCTTCGAGGCACTGATGCGAGGCGCCGTCCTCACCGACAGAGATGCCCGCATGCGTCGCGGCGATCTTGACATTCAGCTGCGGGTAGCCGATCGTGTTCCTGACCTGCTCGTAGGCACGCCCCGCAGCAAACATCGCGAATGTGCTGGCAAACGGCACCTTGCCCGTCAGCGAAAGTCCCGCCGCTATGCCCATCATGTTCGCTTCGGCAATACCGCAGTCGATATGGCGCGCGGGAAATTCCTTGCGGAAGATGTTCGTTTTCGTCGCCTCCGCAAGATCGGCGTCGAGGACGATGAGATCCTCGTGCTTCCTGCCAAGCTCCACGAGGGCGCGGCCATAACTTTCGCGCGTCGCGATCTTCTTCAGTTCCGGCATAGCGACCTCGCCTCCTCTTCCAGCTCCTGCACAGCCGTGCGGTACTCTTCCTCGTTCGGCGCACTGCCATGCCACGCCGCCTTGTTCTCCATGAAGGAAACGCCCTTGCCCTTGACGCTCTTCAAGATGATCGCCGTCGGCATGCCTGCCGTCCGGCGCGCCTCGTCAAACGCCTCCTTCAGCGCTGCGAAATCATGTGCGTCCGCCTCGATGACATGGAAGTTGAACGCCTTGAACTTCTCAGTGATGGGATAGGGCGAGCAAACCGTCTCGATGGCGCCGTCGATCTGCAGGCCATTGTTGTCCACGATGGCGACGAGGTTGTCGAGCTTGCGCGCTCCGGCAAACATGGCGGCTTCCCAGATCTGCCCTTCCTGTATCTCGCCGTCGCCGAGAAGCGCATAGGTGCGGTAGCCGCGCCCCGAAAGCTTCGCGGAAAGCGCCATGCCGACAGCTACGGAAAATCCCTGCCCCAAGGAGCCGGAGCTCATATCCACGCCCGGGATATGCTTCCTGTCCGGATGCCCCTGCAGGTACGATCCCGTATGGCGGAACGTCTTGAGATCGTCGACTGGGAAGAAACCGCGCTCGGCGAGGACGCCGTAGTAGCCGGGCGTCACATGCCCCTTCGACAGGACGAAGCGGTCGCGCTTCTCCAGATCCGGCTCCTTCGGGTCGATCTTCATCTCGACAAAGTACAGATACGTGAGCACATCCGCCGCCGAAAGCGAGCCTCCCGGATGACCGGATTTCGCCGCATATACGGCGTCCACGATGTCTCTTCGCACACAGTTCGCCGTCTGCTTCAGCTTCAGAAGATCCAAGGGTGAATCCCTCCTTGTCTTTTTTGTTGTTTATAATTGTATATTATCTTTTATGATTTATATTATATCATTTACGATTGTATATAACAATATATCTTTTAAAAAATATCAAAAGTCAATAGTTTGTCCTAGAAATCACACGGCAATTCGCCAAAATAAACTAATATAAATCTCACTAGTATCAACATTATTCGCTTGCAAGCAATATACATAAGCAAAAAAACACAAAAAACTCTCCGCCGGAAACCTTTCGGTTACTGGCGGAGAGCGGGAAGATTCTCCTATGATACAATTATCCTTGCGCGTCCCTCTCCCCCGAGAGCGTGATCTTGCCGGGGCGCAGGGGCGCCCAGAGGCTGCCCATGAGGTTGAAGCGCGCGGGGGCGTCGAGCGCCATGTGTGTGTATTCCTTGCCTTCGTGGTAGTTGGAAGCGAAGGCTTCCTTCATGCCGCGGAAGCGGTGGCGCTCTTCGTTGTAGATGAGCGTGGGATTTGGCATGACGTTGTAATCGTCCGAGTCATCGTCCTTCTTGAGCGCCCAGAAGTCGCCGTCATCCGCCGTCTCAAAGGTCGGCGGCGCGTTCGGGTCGAGCTTTCGCGCTGCGGGATTCGTGCATGTGAAGGTCTTGATGGGAAATTCCAGTAAAAGGCTGCTGAGGCGCGCTTCGCGAAGCGTGGCATCTTCGATCTCGTTCGCTTCGCCGTAGGCTTCAAGGAAGCGCTCAAGAGGCGTCAGCTCCGGTGCAGGGGCGGGAGCAGGCTCCGGCTCGGGCTCCGGCTCGGGTTCCGAGGGAAAGTCCGGCAGCGGCTCGAAGGGAGAGGCGAGGTCTTCCTCATGCGCCGGCTCTGCATCATCTTCGCCGTAAACATGGCGGCGCAGCTCACGAATCTCCTTCTTCAGCTTCGTATAGCCGACGAGTCCCACAATGATCAAAGCCAGCAGCATGAAGATCAGGAACGATTCGATCAGGATCGTCACATGGTAAAATTCCTCGACATCTTCGAGCAGTATGCCGACCACGCCGCGCAGCTGCTCAAGCTCCTGCGGGTCAATGCGCGCGGCGAGCGCCTCTGTGCTTATTCCGGCAAAAGAGCAGGCAGCAAGTGCGAATATCCGCTGCCCCAGCCGCTTCATCCGTCTCTTTTCCATTTCCAGCATCCCTCCCGTGGGACAGGGCCGCACCCCGCGAAAAGCGGGGCGCGGCCGCTTTTTTTCTCAGCCGGCGTTCGTGCAAAAATACTTTGCTTCAAACTCCCCAACCGGCATGGGCTTTGCGAAAAAGTACCCCTGGAACATGTCACAGCCGAGCGTCCGCAGGTGCTCGACCTGCTCCTTCGTCTCGACACCCTCCGTGATGACGCGCATGCCGAGCCACTTCGCCATGGCGATGACGGCGTTCAATATGACGGAACTGCGCTTGGGGTTGCCCGTCTGTCGCAGGAAGCCCATGTCGATCTTCAGGATGTCCGCCTCGATGTCCTTGAGCATAGAGAGCGAGGAGTAGCCGCTGCCAAAGTCGTCAATCTCGACCTCGAAGCCCGCCTCCTGCAGGCGGGTGATGAGCTGACGGTACTTCTCGATATCGCCCATGAGCGCCGTCTCCGTGATTTCAAGTTTCAGCTGCTTCGCGTCAATGCCGTACTTCTCCACGATGCCCGTCATCGTCTCGAAGATGTCGAGATGGAGCATGTCATTCACGGAGATGTTGACGGAGATCGTCAGCCCTTCCTTTTCCGTTCCCTGCCAGCTCTTCAAAATCGCCGCCGCTTCTTCCCAGACGTACTGGTCGAGGCGATGAATCAGCCCGGCATTTTCCAGGATGCCGATGAACTGTCCGGGCGCCAGAAGTCCCTTTTCCGGATGGTGCCAGCGCACGAGAGCCTCAGCGCCGAGGAGATCGCCTTCCGAAGAGACCTGCGGCTGCAGGTAGACGGCGAGCTGGCGCTCCAGAATCCCCTCGTCGAAGCTGCCGAGGATCTCCTTCTCGCGCAGCGTGCGCTCCATGAGCGCGTCGTTGTAGAACGCCACCTTGTTGCCGTTCTCGTTGCGAAGGAGGGAAAGAGCGAGATGCGCGCGGTCGCACATGACGGCGACGGGCATCTGCACCTCCTTGATCTCGTAGATGCCGAGGTGGATGTTCAGCTTGAAGGAGCTGCTGTCGAACGTCCGCCCCAACGCTTCCAAACCGTCGAGCAAATCCTTTTCCGTGAAGCGTGCCTTGTCCACATAGGCGGCGAAATGGTCGCCGTACAAGCGGGCTGCCGCGCCCGAATCCATCGCAAGGTCGGCGAAGAACTCCGCCAGACTCTTTAAGATCTCGTTGCCCATCTCCTCGCCGAGAAGTTCGTTGACGAGCTTGAAATCCTTGATGTTCGAACAGATGATATAGCGCCTGCCCTTCATGCCGTAGTCAAGCTCTTCGCGCACAGCCTCGTAGAAGCCCTCGCGGTCATAAAGCCCCGTGAGCTTGTCGCGCGACCA
>CAMURM010000016.1 GCA_947097535.1 uncultured Selenomonas sp. | reverse complement strand
CTGCCAATGTTCGCATTCGTCGGCGGATAGTTGTGAAAGACGATGGCGATCTTCTTCTCGCCGTTCGCCTTATGGCGCAGATTCGCCCACTTCTTCGCCTTTCGCGCCAGACGCTCCATGCGCTCCTCAAGCGACGCATAGCGAGGCGTTCCCGTCTCATCGAGCACCTTCGCCGCAATCGGTACGGCATGGATGACGCCGTCAAACTCGGGCATACAGACGCTGAAGGACACCTCCATCGGGTCGAGCCCCGCAGGCGAGCTCTCCCATTCTTCCTTGGGCGCAAGCACCGTATACGCTTCAAGAAGCGGCACACCGAGCAAATAGAGGTCTTCGATGCGCGTGCCGCCCGCCTTGATGGAAAACTTCATCGTCGTGATGATGACATCAACGGTTGTTTCGCCCTCACGGCAGAAGTATCTCTCCATAGCATCGAAGAGCGTCGGCGACTCCACGCGCTCGTCGCGATACGAATTGGAAAAAACCGCGACGGCATTGAGCCCCTGCGCCTCTATCGCACGAATCAATGCCGTGTGATAGGTGAAGTCCCCTGTAATCCACTCCGAACGATAGAAGATGATGCCGATCGTCCTCCGATCGTCACGGCAATGCGCGGCACGATAGCCCTCAATGTCCTGACAATCGCCGTGCCAATCGGGGTGGTATATGCCGTGCCAGGGCAAGGCGCGCGGCATCGCGGGCTCTGCGGGAAGTCCAAGCTTCCTGGCGAGCTGCAGCAGGAGATTCTTCATATTCTCCTCGCCATCGTAGCGGAAATACTGCCAAGCGAGAGCGATTTCCTCTGCCGAGAAACCATAGCTGACCTTGTCATGCTCGGCATTGTCCACGAGAATTAAATGCGGCGCACGGCTCTTCTGCAAAGTGCACGATGCCTGCTGCAGGAAGGGATTGTCCAGCCCTGTGCCCATCCACAGGAACAGAGTGACATCGGCCTTCTCCTGCGCCTCGCGCCACGAATCCATGCCATCCGCCGTGCGGACGGCAATCGCAAGCGAGGGAACTGCCGACATGCACGTTTCCTGCACGCGATGGACAAGCGCAAAGACGCGCTGAATATTCGTATAGACTGCTATTTTCATCCTGCTGCACCTCCGCTTTTTCCTCGCTCCTCCATCAAATATCACCCTTCGCATTCCCCGCAGCCGGCGCCGTTTCTGTCAAGCCTTCAGAGAAGCTCCCCGCGACGGCATGCACGAGAAACCGTTCGAAGGACGGCATGTATTCCTCCTGCATGCAGGCATGCGACTGCGGCATCCTCGGAAGCACCTCTGCCATCTCCTTCAGCAATTTTTCCGCCGTTTGCCATGTCTCATCTTTTTCCAGCAAACCCCAGAGATATTCATCGTAGAGATGAATGAAAAGCACACCCAGGGAAAAGAGGGCGGGCACGACTGTCATTTCTTCCAATGCGACGATGAAGCGAGCCTTATGCAAGGCATCTTCCCTCGCTGTTTCCCTGTATCGTTCCCACAGTGTTTCTTCCGTGATCCCGAAGCGGCGCAGGCGGCGCAGGAGATCGTGCTGATGCGCCGGCGTAAGACCCGACTGTTTCGCGAGCGCCTCCTTGACCGCCGCCATGACGGCGAGACCGATGAGTTCGCCGAGCTTGGAATGTTTTCCTGCCCCTTCAAAGTAAAGCGGCGATTCGCTGTTGGCGACGACGATCGTCTGATCCGTGCCCGAGCCTGTGGCGATTCCAGTAGAATAGCGGCTCGGTGCCATAAGTTCCTGCAGCGCCGCCGTCTTTGCTTCCGTGCAGGTCACAAGGGCGCGCGCGAGGATTCCCGGCGGCAGGTCGGCGTCTATGACGAGCATGATGTTGATTGTCCCGTATTTCTTTTCTGCAGTCTTATAATAAGACGCCGGATCGCCGACACGGCCGCCGTTCGTTTCCACGCCTCCCGTCACGATTGCCGTTACGGTAAGTTCCTTGTAGCTTCTTGACGTGACCGCGACATTTTCCATATGCGCCGCCGTTCCCATGCCCGTCACCCGCTCCGGATCAAGACCGAGACGCTGTGCAACGATCCGCATGCTCTCGACATACGTCGGTGCAAACGATTCACACGGCATGCCCGCCCCCTGCGTCATATCGCGATTGAAAACTGCCTCGAAGTCCTCATGGTAGCCGCCGTTGTAAAGAGACGTGCTCATCACCTTTCTTCGCCCGCTAAAAATCAAGGCGATGCTCTTGTCATAACGATAGGCAATGTCGCCCGTCGTCAATCTTGCCAGTTCCATTTGCCCGTGCTCCTTCATCATGCACGATCGTCCTGCAAATCGCGAAAGTGCTGCACAACCTCCAATACACCCTCGGAAGAAAGGCGCTCCAGCGTCGCGTAGCCCGCCTCCATACGGTGCGCGATCTCAGGTGCCAGTCCCACCTTCGGAAAGCTCTTCTCCGTATCGAGCACGATGCATTGCGCGTCCGTGCGCGCGATCGCTTCTGCCGCCCGCAGCGCCTCTTCCTTCGCTGCGCCCGAGGCAGCGACGTTCGCCCTGCCGTCCGTGACGAGCACGAGCACAGCCGCCGCCTCCTCCCTGCGCCTCAGCTCGTCGATCATCTTGAGTGCGGCAGCGAGACCTGCCGCCAGCGGCGTCTTGCCTCCCGTCGGCAGGGCGCTCAGCTCCCTTTCGGCAAGCTCCACGCTCCGCGTCATTGGCAGCAAAACTTCAGCACTCGTGCGGCGAAAGGCGATGAGTCCCACGCGGTCACGCTTCTGATACGCTTCGCGCAGGAGTGAGAGCACCGCTCCCTTCACCATCTTCATGCGCTCTTTTGCCCCCATAGAGCCGCTCGCATCGACGAGGAAAATGATGTTCGCTGCAGCGCGGCGCGCCCTCGTCCACACGCGCACATCTTCGGCGCGTATGACGACGGCCTGCGTGCCTCTGCGCTGCTGCTGATAGGGCGCCGCCGCGCGAAGCGTAGCGGCAAAGGCGAGGTCGATGCACCGTCCGCGGCGCGGCAGCGATGTGCGCCAAGGACGTCCCGTCGGCACGTCAAGCTGCACGATTGCTCGTCTGCCGCTCTTTCCCTTCCTCCCGCACACCGCCTCGCGTAGGAGAGAAAGCCGCGCCATAACCGCTTCTATGGAGTGCGTCTCATCTCTACCTTCGCCGCCCGAATCGCCATCCGCAGGCGACGCCTGCTCCTCATCGGTCTGCGCCTCTTTTTCCTGCGATTCTCCTCTATCATCTTCCTGCTCTTTCGATTCGCCGCCCGTCGCATCTCTCGTCAAAACATCGTCCGGGCGCTCCTCCTGCGGCGCATCATCCGCCTCATCTTCCGACTCTTCCTGCGGCTCAGCTTGCTGTTCCTGCGGTTGTTCCTGTTCCTGCGGCTCTTTCTGCTGTCTGCTTCTTTCTTCGCGCTGCTCCTTTTTTCGGCTCATGCGATGCGCGAGCACGAAGAGCGCCGCCTCCTCGATGTCCTGCGGCATCACATAGATGCGCCCGGCGAGCGCCGCCAAGGCGCGCGCCGCTTCCACGAGATAGATTTCGGCGCGATTTCCCACGCAAAGGGCACGTACAGCGTACTGCGCAGCGAGATGCAGAATGGCATGGGAAACCTCCACAGCAGGAAGCATCTCTCGTGCTCGTGCCGCCTTCTGCTGCAGCTCGGCTTCCTGCTGCGCATACGCGCGGCAGAAAGCTTTTGGCGCACGCTCAAAAGCGAGCACGCGCCGCGCGATCTCAGTACGCTGCTCCGTCTCTTCCACATCATCCATCGCCGCGAACATGCCGAAGCTGTCGAGCAGCACGGGCGAGAGCACGCCTTCTGCAGGATCCATCGTCCCGACAGGCAGACAGCTTATCTCCTCGACCGCCGATACGCCGTCGCGCTCCAAGGAAAACATCCCCGCCGACGCGCTCTCTAAGACAGACTTCAAGACCTCCTCGCGCAGGAGATTCACCTCGTCCATGTAAATGAGCGTATGCGCCGCGCGATGCAGGAGACCATGGCGCAGACGACGCTCGCCGTCCCGCAGTGCTGCATCCACATCGAGACTGCCGAAGACCATGTCGTCCGTCGCGCCGAGCGGCAGTTCGACGAGACTCCCTGTCGGCGTTAACGGCGCTGCCGCACGCACAAGGACGGATTTCGCCGTACCGCGTTTGCCTGAAATGAGCAAGCCGCCCGTGCGCGGATTCACGAGCGCGAGAAGAAGCGCCCTCTTCGCCTGCTCCTGACCGACGACAGCGGTAAACGGATAGCGCGGATATTCCATGCCCATCTCCTCAAGCCAGTATATCATCCACAGCAGACCAGTCGACCTCGCCCTCCTCGAAGGGGCGGCGGCGCAGACGATGCGCGAGCACGAGGCGGCTGACGGCCTTCATATCTTCCTTTTCGACCTCCGTGCGCCCCGAGAAGGCGGCATTCGCCATCGCCGCCTTGATGAGCGTGATGTCGGCGCGGTGTCCGTCGACGCCGAGCGCGAGCGAGATGTGCGCCGCCTTTTCCAGCATTCTATCTGCCACGGCGACGCTTTTGAGGAGAGAGCGCGCCCTTTCGATTCGCTCGCGCAATGCCTCCTGCTGCTCCCTGTAGGAAGCGGCAAAGCCCTCCGCATCCTGCTCATAAGCGATGCGCCTCTTCACCACCTCGATGCGATCCTTCGCCTCGCGCTCACCCGTCACCGTCACCGAAAGGGCGAAGCGGTCGAGCAGCTGCGGGCGTATGTCGCCCTCTTCGGGATTCATCGTGCCCACGAGCACGAAGCGTGCAGGATGCGCATAGGAAATGCCCTCGCGCTCCACCGTATTGACGCCCATCGCCGCCGAATCGAGCAGGATATCAACGATGTGATCGTCGAGCAAATTGATTTCATCGACATAGAGAATGCTGCGGTTCGCCTCCGCGAGGATGCCCGCCTCAAACTCCTTCCTGCCATGCCGGATCGCCGCCTCTATATCGAGCGTGCCCACGACGCGATCCTCCGTCGCACTGACGGGAAGCTCCACGACGCGCATGGGGACGCTCTCCTCCTTCATGCGTGCGCCCGCTGCAGCCTTCCTGCGGCAATCGTCGCAGAAAAACTCCGGTATCGCAGGGTCACAGCGGCACGCACAGCCCGCCACCGCCCGCATGGCGGGCAGCAGCTCAGCGGCGGCGCGCACGGCGGTCGACTTCGCCGTCCCCTTCTCGCCCTTGATCAGCACGCCGCCTAAGGACGGCATGACGATATTGAGCAAAAGCGCCTTCTTCATCTCTTCCTGCCCCACGATGGCAGAAAAGGGATATGTCTTTTTCATCATGAATTATGTTCCTTCTTCAATATCTTAGAAGCTGTGCTCCACGCCCACGAGGAAGCTGCGCCCCGGAGCGCTCCACCATTCATTGGGATTGCCCCACCAGTTTCTCCGTGCATTGGAGTGCTCGGCGTAGAACTTGTCAAAAAGATTGTTTACCTTGAGGTAAATCTTCGTCTGTGCAGCGACCTTGTAATTCAACGCGAGATCAAAAACCCAGTAGGAATCTTCCGGGAAGAAATTGCCCAGGACATCAGCAGTCTGCGGTCCCGGTCGGTCGATCATGCCGCGTGCCAGCAAGGAAGCGTCGAATTGACGATTCTTGTAATCCACGCCGAGCGCGACCTGCCCCTTTGGAATATAGCCATCGACATTTGCCGCACGCTGCTCCGTCTTGCCGACATTCGTATGCGTATAGCTGAAGCGTGCACGTACATGCGAGTCAAAGCGCTTTGCAAGCTGCACGTCCCAGCCATGCGCCTTCTCGTCGCCGACGTTCGCGTATTTGTTCGTCACGCGGCTGTAACCGATGCGATTCTCCGAACTGCGCTTGAAGTAGTGCGCCGCGAGATTGAAGCCCGAGCCGAAATCATGCGTGACGCCGATCTCCCTCGTATCGCCCGTCTCCGGCTTGAGGTTCGGATTGCCATATCTGCTGCTGTAAAGGTTGCTCGGCGTCGGCGTCAAGAAGTATTCGCTGTAAGAAACGTACGCATGAGTCGTCGGCGTGATATCGTACCCCAAGCTGAAACTCGGGCTTGCGTGACTGCCAAAGGCCGAATTCTTGTCGTAGCGGACACCCGCGATGAACTTCAAGGCAGGCACGATGCTCCATTGATCCTGCAGATAGAAAGAACGATTCAAGAGATCGCGGTTGCTCAGCTGCGTGCCGGTCGTCGTATCCTTCGTAAATTCAAATCCCGCCGTCAGAAGATGATCATCCACCTTCTTGTCAAACTGGTCGCTGAACTTCCAGCTCCAGATTCCAAGGCCATAGCCTCCTGCATTATAATCATACTTGCTGCGAGCCAGAACCATCTGGTTCTTCGCCGTATCATCAATCGTCCAGTTCCAAACGATATTGCCCGCTATATGGTCATAATTGCCAGTTTTCGGCTTCATGCCCTTCTTCTTCTCATAAAGCGCTTGGTAGAGATCGCCCTCTTGATAAGAATGCAGATTGAAGGCAACGTATGAAGATTTATCCAACTGTCTACCAAAATGGAAATTGATCGAATCGGCATCGAGCTCCGAGGGCGTTGTCTCGCCATTGCCATCCTTGAAGTCACCGCTCTTATCCTTCTGGTACTTCATGCGCCAATCCCAGCCGTCTTCCGTCCCCTCATGCGCCACGCTGTAAAGCTGTTTGCCGAAACTGCCATAGGCAGCCTCAAGCGTCGTCTTCTGTCCCGTGACCTTCTTCGTAATGATGTTGATGACGCCGCCCTTTGCATCCGAACCGTAAAGCGTGGAAGCCGAACCGTGCAGCACCTCGATGCGCTCAATGCCGCTGAGGTCTTTCATCGTTGCGGCCAGAGATGCCGCCGACCCCCCTGCATAATTCTGCCTGACGCCGTCGACGAGGATTACAACGTCACTTGAGCCGTTGATATAGATGGCGTCGCTGTTGTTATATCCCGCCGGTGCGTACTGATTGACAATCACGCCGGGGACATCGCGCAGAGCCTGCTTAAGATCCGTGTAGTGACGCTTCTCAATATCCTTGCCCGTGATCACCGTGACATTCGCATTCGCCTTCAGATCCTCGACGGGTGTGCGCGTCGCCGTGACGACGGTTTCATCAAGCGCATGCTCCTGTATTGCCTTATCCGCTTCCTCGGACGGGGCGGCAAATGCATGTCCCCCCCCCGTAGACATAAATGTAAAAGCAAGTCCTGTCAAAACGGCATGAATCAATTTTCTATTAGAATACTTTCTTTTCATTTTCTTGAAACTCCTTTAAAAATCAATGATTTCTTCACTCATCGACTGCCGAAATATGCGCATCGGCCGGCAGATAAAACTCGTCGCCGTAAACCCTGTAGGCGATTTCCTGCACGCCGTAGACAAAGTCCTGCGAGCAGTTGTAGAGGAAGGACGAACGCGGCGATACAAGGCTGTGATTTTTAAGCGCCTTGAGCGTCTGAAGAGCCGGATCTTCCGTATAGCTGCGAATGAACTCATCGAGCCATGCCTGCCCCTTCCATGGATAATCGGGCAAAAACAGTATGTCGGGATTGATCGATAGAATCACCTCCTTCGTCACTTCCTGCCCGTTGCGCAGTCCATAGGCGGAAACGCCGTTGATGACGCCCGCATAGTGACAGGCGTCGTCGAAGCTCGACCCCTTGCCGCCGTACGTGGGCATGAGCGAGAGGAACACGACGCTCTTCCTCTTCTCCTGTGGAATGGCGTCGACCTTCGTCTTGATCTCCGCCAGCTTTTCATCCATCTTCTTGAGCAAGATTTCACCCCTTCTCTTCTCCCCGATGGTTTCCGTCGCAAGGCGCACGAGATCCTTGACCTCTGCGAGATTATGCGGGCCTCTGCCGATGACGACTTTCAGTCCTGCATCGCGCAGCGGATCGGCAAGTTCCATATACTGCCAATCTGCAACAAGAACCACGTCGGGATGAAGGGAGACGATGTATTCTACGCTCGGTTGATGTATCGTCTCAGGTATTTGCGAAGCGAGCTCCACCATATTGGAATTGACGGATTCCTTCATGCTCGAATGAACGGCGACAAGCCTTTCAGGCGGCACGACGCTGAGAACGATCTGATCCAAGGTCGCCGACAAAGTGACGATGCGCTGCGGCGGAGCGTCGAAATGTATCGTGCGCCCCGTGATGTCCGTCACCGAATACGATGTCGAAGAATTCGCAGACGGCTCCTCCACATTCTTTTCGCCGCCGCACGATGTTGTCAGAAAAAGCAGCAAAACGACGATGGCGACGAGCGACGATTGCATGAAGACCTTACTCCGCACGGTACCCTTCCTTTCCGAAAACTGCCGATACTGCAGCCCTCTTCAACGCACATTCCGCCGCGCACGGCTCTTCTTGTTCCATTCCCAGCCAGCGTGCGAAGCAGCCGCCTCCGCAGGCGGCAAAATCGGGGCATCGCCGGCAAAAATCCATGCTCCGCTGCATCTTGGCAGATACTTCCTGCTGACGACGCAAATTCACGCCCTGTATAACAGCGCCTAGGAAGAAGCTCTCATCGCCGACGAAAGAGGAGCAAGCGTAGATGCCGCCATCGACATCGACGTGGACGCCTTCGCCGTTCATCGCATAGCAGTGGGAAAAGTCGCTCCCGCCGCGCCCTGCGATGTCTCTCGCCTGCTCCTCCTGCGATATGGCGAGACGGCGTCCCGTCAAGCGATAAAGTGCATCGCGCCGAGCGAAAACCTCGCGCATCGCCGCCGCCATATCGCTTTCTCGCGGCAAAGCGGCGTTCGTGCCGCGCCCCTGCGCACGCAGGAGGTCGAAACCGACGCGATGCACGTTGCCAAAGTAATAGGCCATATCGACGATATCGGTCAGGCTGTAAACATTCTCCGCCGTCACGACGCACGTCAGTCCGATGCCGACGCCGCGCCATGCAAGCCGCTCGATGCCCGCCGCCACGTCAGCGGCGGAACCTCTGCCGTCCGAATATTGCCTTTGGCGATCATGCACTGCCGGCCTGCCATCGAGGCTCACGCCGATGCCCATGTTGGAATCGCATAGGATATTCACCGCCTCTTCCGTCAGCAGCGTGCCGTTCGTCTGAACGGCCATGCGCGCCTTGATGCGATGATCGCGCACATAGGCGGCGATACGCGCAAGGAGCGGCAATGCAAGCAAAGGCTCGCCGCCCGAAAACTGCAGGAGGAACGGATCGCCGCCAGAGGCAGCCAGCTCGACAGCCCGCCGCGCCGTTTCCCATGCCATCATGCGCCTCGCTTGGCCGCTTGCATAGCAATAGCGACAAGCGAGGTTGCAGTCTCCCGTCAGGCTCAGCACCAGCATCTTCAGCCCCATCGCTCGCCCCTTTCCGGCACGCTTGCACATCAAGCATCAATTTCCTGCACTCGCGCCGTCTTCATCGGCAAAACGCTCGGGATAGACGGTCTTTGCCAGCACATAGACGGCTTCGACAGCATTTTGCGAAGCGCTGTAGCGATACGTATCGGGCACGCAGTAGAGGCGGTTCTCACGCACCGCCTTTACATGCTTGAACAGCGGGTCACTGCGCAGCTTCTCACGGAATTCTTCCGTCTTTTCCCCCTCGGCACTCCATGACGGCAGCAGGAACACGTCGGGGTCGAGCGCGACGACCTGCTCCATGGAGATGCTGTTGTCCTTCGTGAGACCCGCCATCGCTGCGCCGTTTCTGAGCGCGGCATGGCGGCACATGTCGTCGAAGAGGTCGTCGCGCCGCCCAAAGACGCCGCTGAAAGCGAAGGCGACGACGATCGGCCTCTCGTCTTCGGGAATGTCCTCCGTGCGCCGCGTCACATCCGCCAAGCGTTCATGCAGCCTTCCAGTCAAGGCCGCCGCTTCCTCTTCCCTGCCGATCACCTTGCCGATGGACTCGATGCGCGGAAAAACCGCATCTATGCTCTTGGGCGTTTTGGAAACAAAGACTGTCAGGCCCAGATCGCGCATACTCGCCACGAGTTCCTTCGGCACGCTGTCCGTCGTGAGCACAAGGTCGGGATGCTGTGCGAGCACGCGCTCGGGACTCTTGTCGTGCAGCTTGACGGGTACGGCTTTTGCCGCCTCTGCCATGCACGAAAGTCCCGCATCGTCCACATAGGAGGAAAGCGCCGCAATCTGTTCGGGCGGCGCGAGCGCGAGCAGGATTTCATCCGTGCCGAGATTGAGCGACACGATGCGCTGCGGCTTCTCGTGCAGTACGATCTCCGTCCCCATATCATCGACGCCGCGGAAAAACTCTTCCTCTTCCTCTTCTGTCGCCGTTCCCCATCGCGCACAGGCACAGAAGAGGAAACCCGCGGCAAAAAGAAGCGCCAGCGCACCACTGCGCCGCACGATGTCAGAACGTATGCGCATACGTCAAACGGAAATTCAGCGGCAAATCAAGACTACCGGAACTGTTCGAGTAATTCTTCCTGTCCAAAAGATTATAGATTCCCAGAGTCACTGTATCATTCCTGCCTGCGGCATAGGCGATATTCATATTGAGCTGAATCTTGTCAGGTATATCCTGCGCTGTCCCATTCCTCGGGGCAACATATTCGCGATCGCCGAGAAACTTGAAGTTCAAGTTTCCTTGCCATTTGTCCTTCTTATAATCAACACGGACAAGACCTTCGACGCGTCCTGCCGCCTGCTCCCACCCCTTATTCCCAGAGGGATCCTTCACTTCAGGGTTGGAGACTCCCGCACCTAAAACAAGTTGCCACGCTTCATTGAAACGCTTCGTATATTCGACTTCAAATCCTGTATTGCGAAAACTTCCTTTATTCGCCGCATAATACTGCTGCGTTACCTTATTCAGCTCCCAACCGAGCTTATTTTTCATATCCATGTGGTAAATGGCGGCTTTCCATGTATCATTTCCATGACGATGTTTGATGCCCGTTTCATACGTCCAACCACTTTCTGGCTGTAAACCTTGCGGATTCAAATGCCTTCCTCTAACTTTTTCATTGATACCATAATCCGCTGGCGGCATCTGAAATGCTCTGCCGACATTGATGTACCACGCTGTATTCCCATCAAATTTATAATCCGTTTGGAACTGCGGCATAAAGACACTTTGATCCTTCTCAGGATCGTTGATCCATTCACCACGCAAGCCAAGTGTGAAGTTAAAACGTGGTGTAAACTGCTTGCTATAAGAGGTATAAATCGCATTTTCCGTACGCGTCGCATTCTGTTTTTTCTCCGTGAGGTCTACCGCCTCACGCTGATAGGAATAGCCGAAAATCCAAGAGTCATCACCTAGCTTCCATGTTTTCTGTACATCGAAAATTTCACTGTTCCAGACGGCATTGGAAGCATTTTTTCCCATTGCGACATAATCGTAACCATCAACCTTGCGATAATTGTACCCAAGAACTGCATGGGTACCATTTTCCCTGCCCTGGTATACAAGATTTGCCGTATGACGATAATCATCGTAACGATAATCATATCTCGTCCCCGAGGGCACGAGGGACTTCTTATCTGATGCCAGTTTATAAACGGTACTGCCGCGTGTGATCGTAGATTCTGTATAATTATAATTCAAGGAAAGTTCATCCGTAAGTGCAACACTCGCGTTCAAACGATTCTTTTGTCCACTGCCAACCCACCAATCCATCCACGAAACCTTCTCAAATCCGAAGGCGTTGGAATGGGGAATATGCTTCGACCACTCTCTGCTGACATCGAGCATAAAACGGTCACCTTGAAAAAAGACCTCCGTCTTTTTGAAATAATTTCCTGCCGTTACACTCGCTTTGACGGCTTCTTCCCCCTCCTTCGGCTTCTTCAAAATGATATTGATGACACCGCCCATAGCCTCGCCGCCGTAGAGTGTAGATGCAGCTCCCTTGACGATCTCGATGCGCTCGACCATCGCGGCGGGTATATTTTCCGTACTCGGATAGTTCTTGAGATTCATCGGCACGCCGTTGACCATGACGAGCGTACCCCTGTCATAGCCGCGCAGCGTGATGCGGCCGGCAGCAAAGCCGAAATCCTGCCCTGCCTCGCCGTAGGACGTGCTCGTCGAGCCGATCTGCTGGTCGATCGCCTCGAATACGTTGCGATAGCCCGCTTTTTCAATATCCTTCGCTGTGATGATCGTCGTCGTCGCGGGCGTATCGAAATCACTCTTTCGCCTGCGCTGCGCCGTCACGAGCGTATCGGGCAAATCATGCCCGCCGCTTTCTGCAGTTTCCGCACTTTGTTCCTGCACCTGCGTCGTTTTCGCTGCCGCCTTTCCTGCCGCCGCATTTTCCGCCGCATACGCCTCGCCCGCAAAGCTCATGCCCGCAACTGCCGCGAACACCGCCCATGTCAGATGTTTCTTGCCTTTCATCTACATCACCCTTTCCCAAAATAAAGCGCCCCTCCTGCAAAGCAGAAAAGGCGCATAAGGGCGGCGCAAAAAAATTCCCGGCAATTTCGCCGGGAGGATTGCGTTCGTGCAGCCGAAGAAACGCCAAACGGCGCTTCTTTAATCCCCTTCCCATCACTCGCAGGTCAAATGGCGATTGTCCATCAGGCAGTTCTCCTGGCTCCAGCTCATCACTCGCCTGCGCCTTCCCAAGGCATTCGCCTCAGTGACTCAGGAAGCACTGATAAAATGAAGTCGCCCGGATTTGCACAGATGCGCTGGTTCTATCGAGGAGACAAACCGGAGGCGTAGCGGTGCTACGTCG
>CAMURM010000015.1 GCA_947097535.1 uncultured Selenomonas sp. | reverse complement strand
CTATGGCCCGCCGAGGTCTGGGAGGGGCAGCTCGACTTCTTCATCTTCGCGCTGCTCCTCCTCTTCCGCACCACGAACCACGCGAAGGGGCAGGCGTTCGCTCTCTACATCATGCTCTATTCCGCCGCGCGCTTCTTCCTCGAATACCTGCGCGGCGACTACAACGAGCTCGTCCTCGGCATGTTCAAATCCGCGCAGATGACGAGCCTCGTCGCCTTCGCCATCGCCTGCGGCTTCTTCGTCTGGCTCGGGCTGAAAAAGCATGCGGTGGCATCGCCGAAAAAGAAAGGGCGCAAGAAAGCCGCGCGCATATAACGCCCACCACGCATCGAAACGGAGCCAAGCACATGCAAGAGACGAAACATACCCTTCACATCGGTTGTCACCTCTCGTCCGCCGGCGGCTTTCTCGCCATGGGCAAAGCCGCGACAGCACTCGGCGCCGACGTCTTCGCCTTCTTCACGCGCAATCCACGCGGCGGCAGAGCAAAATCGCTCGACTTGGACGATGTGCGCGCCTTCTTGTCCTACCGCGAAGAGCACGGCATCGGCACGCTCGTCGCGCACGCGCCCTATACGATGAACGCCTGCGCCGCCAAGGAGAACCTGCGCACCTTCGCACAAGAAGCGATGGCGGACGACCTCGCGCGCCTCGAGCATATCCCAGACGCGCTTTACAACTTCCACCCCGGCAGCCATGTGCAGCAGGGAGCGGAAAAGGGCATCGAGCTCATCGCCGACCTTTTGAACAAAGTCCTACAGCCTGCACAGAAGACGACCGTGCTCCTCGAAACCATGGCGGGCAAGGGCACGGAAGTCGGCCGCAGCTTCGAGGAAATCACCGCCATCATCGAGCGCGTAAAGCTCGATGCTAAGATCGGCGTCTGTCTTGACACCTGCCACGTCTGGGATGCGGGCTACGACATCGCCGACGATCTCGACGGCGTACTCGCTGCCTTCGACCGCGTGATCGGCATCTCCCGCCTCCATGCCATCCACCTCAACGACAGCCTCAACGCGCGCGGCGCCCGCAAGGATCGCCACGCGCGCATCGGCGAAGGCGAGATCGGTCTCGAAGCCCTGACGCGCGTCATCCGCCACCCGAAGCTCCGCCATCTTCCCTTCATTTTGGAAACACCGAACGACGCTGCCGGCTATGCAAGGGAAATCGCCATGCTCAGAGAACGAGCATAAGAAAAGCCTTTTTTCTGGAGATTTCTACTACTCTCTGGCGAATCGTACGGATTACGCTCTGTTGAGCATCATCACGATTTACTTAGGAGAAAAACCTGAGCCGAAAGAAGACTGGCTTATACGTTTCCTGCGAATTTTGTTCAAGGACACGAAAACATCGCCGGCAGAGAAGCGCGAAGTTCTCAAAAACGAATTTGATATGGACACGACTGCAGACATGGAAGAGGAGTTGATGACCATGTGCAATCTGAGTACAGGTATCTATGAGGAAGCTCTGGAACGCGGACGCGCCGAGGGCATCGAACAGGGGAAGCTTGATATGATCTTAGAAATGCTTAAACGGGAGCTCCCCGTCGAAACGATTGCGCAAATATCAAACTTTCCTATAAAAAGGATAAAGGAGCTCGGTAAAAATATAACCTGAACTAAAAGAGTTACGGATGAAACGTGCGCCGCCGGGCGCACCACCTAAGAAAAAGCCGCCTCTCTGCGAGACGGCTTTTTCTTATGCTTTTAATTTTCCGGCACGAACCACAGGCCATTATCGTTCTTTTTCAGATACTCCTTGAACTCCTCCGAGTGATAGGCACGAACGATGTCCTGCGCCCACTTCGCATCCTTGTTCTTTTCCTCCACGACGAGCTGCAGTAAAAGATGCGGCAGGATGTCCTCCTTGAGAAGCGCCGTCGACGGGTCGATCTTCGCGTTGTAGATGATCGCGCCCGTTATGACGATATAGGCGAAGTCGCCGCGCACCGCAGGGATATTGAGCGATTTCATTTCCGTGAACTTTAGATTGTGCGGATTCTCAACGATGTCCTGCTGCGTCACCGTCGCGAGATCCTTTGCAGGGTCGAGCTTGATCCAGCCCGCTTTCTGCAGGAGTGCGTAGGCGCGCGCCGTATTCGACGCATCGTTCGGCACGGCGATGGTGTCGCCGTCGGCAAGCTGCTTAAGATCCTCCTTCTGTCCCGCATAGATACCCGCCGGCACCGTCGGAATCGGCGTCAGAGCCACGAGATGCCCGTTCTGCTTATTGTTGAAATTCTCCATGTACGCCGTGTGCTGCTCGACGTTGAAATCGACCTCGCCCTCATTGAGCGCCACATCCGCCTGCAAAAGATCGCTGAGATCCTTTCCCTTCACCGTGTAGCCCTCCTTCTCCAGGATCGGCTTCACGCCGTTCTCGAAGAGCTCCGAATACGGTCCCTGCGATTTGCTGTAAACGAGCGTCTTCTTATCGGAAGCTGCCTGCTCGCTACCGCAGCCGGCAAGAATGCCTGCGCCGAGGACGAGAGCCAGCCCGAGAGTCCATACCTTTTTGAATTTCATAATATCCCTGCTTTCTTCTAAAATATATGCTCAATGCCCGCGGGCACGAGCGGCAAAGTGATTGCCCAGCGACTGTATGATCTGCACGAAAACGATGAGCACGACGACCGTGAAGAGCATCAATGGAAAGTTCAGACGCTCATAGCCGTACGTCAGCGCCAGATCGCCGACGCCGCCCGCACCGATGGCGCCCGCCATCGTCGTAGCCCCGAGGAGCCCGATCGTCCCCGTCGTCACCGAGAGGATCAACGAGCCCTTCGCCTCCGGCAGCAGGAAGTGCCAGACGATCTCAAAATAAGAAGCGCCCATTGCTTGCGCCGCCTCCACGATGCCGTGATTGACCTCAAGGAGCGAATTTTCAAAGAGGCGCGTGAGATACGGCGTGATGAAGACCACGAGCGGCACCAGAGCCGCCGTCGTGCCGATCCTCGTGCCTACGATGAGCTTCGTCAGCGGCAGGATGAACACCATGAGGATGATGAACGGCACGCTGCGGATGATGTTGACGACGGCATTGATGATGCGGTACGTCCAGCGATGCGGCAGGATGCCGAGCGGCCGCGTGAGGATCAGCAGCACGGCGAGCAACATGGCAAGCGCCGTGCCGAGTGCCAGAGAAACGAAGACCATGTAGAGCGTTTCCTGTGCTGCGAGCACGATTTGCGCATTTGGTACACCGAGATCCATTAAAGATTCACCCCCTGCCACTCGACACCTTGTTCATGGATATATTCTTCCACGCGTGCAAGCTCCTCATCTGCACCGATAAACTGCACGATGAAAATCCCTAAAATCGTCTCCTCGATCTCGTTGACCGAGGCAAAAAGGACGCTCGTCTCAACGGCAAAATCACGCTGTATGCGATAGAGCAGATTTCCTTTTGCCTGCTCGCCGAGAAAGCGCAGGCGCAGCAAGCGATAGTTGCGCTTCTCCTCCCGCAGCGCTTCCCATATACTCTTGGGCAGCTCATCGGGGATGACCGCGCGCACGAAGCGGCGCGTCATAGCCTCTTTCGGCGCAGAGAAAATATCGAGCGTCGCACCGCTTTCAATGACCCTGCCGTTTTCCATGACGGCGACGTGGCGGCAAAGCCGCTGGATCACCTGCACCTGATGCGTCACGAAGAGGATCGTGATGCCCAGCTCGCGATTGATGCGCGCCAGAAGTTTCAATATAGAATCCGTCGTCTCGGGATCCAAAGCGCTCGTCGCCTCGTCGCAAAGAAGGATCGACGGCTGCGTCGCCAGGGCGCGCGCAATGCCGACGCGCTGCTTCTGTCCGCCGGAAAGCTGCCACGGATAAACGTCCGCTTTATCCTCAAGCTCGACAAATGCCAGCAGCCGCTTCACGTGCGCTTCGATCTCCTCCTGCGTGCGGTCATGCGCCAGCCGCAGCGGTATTGCAATGTTCTCCCAGACGGTCTTTGATTCCAGCAGGTTGAACTGCTGAAAGACCATGCCGATCTTCTTCCTCGCCTGCCGCAGCTCCTTATACGAAAGCGTGTCGATTGCCCTGCCGTCGAGCAGCACATGACCGCGATCCGGCTTTTCCAGCGCGTTGACCATGCGCAGGAGCGTCGACTTGCCGGCGCCGCTGAAACCGATGACGCCGAATATATCGCCGTCCGGTATCTTGAGGCTGACGCCCTGCAGAGCCTTGACGGATTGCCCATTGACGGGGAAATCCTTATGCACATCGACAAATTCGATCATCGTTCTTTCACCTTCTTCAATGCCGCTCCTACAAGCTCTGCCAGATAATGCGCCGTCGGTGCGAGCGCGGCAGGGTCGATGCGAAAGCTCGGATTGTGAATCGCAGCGGACAGCCCCGTGCCGACGAGGACGAAAGCGCCCGGCACCTCCTCCTGATAGAAGGCGAAATCCTCACCGCCGAGGGACTTGGGCGCAGGCACGACGCGCAGTTTCTGCTCCTCTGCCACCCTCTCGGCAAGCGACGTCCAAAAAGCATCGTTCGTCGTCGCCGGCGGGCCTTGATACCAGTCCGTCGCGACTTTTGCTCCGTGCGCCGCTGCCAGACCTTCTGCCAGCGCGCAGACGCGCTCGCGGATCAGCTTGCGCTCTTCTATCGCCATGCTGCGCGTCGTGCCCTCGACAAGCGCTTCCTCTGGAATGACGTTCCATGTATTGCCCGCAGAGATGTGCGTGACGCTCACAAGCCCCGCCGAAAACGGATGGAGGTTGCGCGCGACGACGGTCTGCACCGCCTGGATGAAGCCTGCCGCCAGCGGGATCGGGTCGATGCCGCGCTGCGGATGCGCCGCATGCGTGCCCTTGCCGCGAAAGCGGAAGACGAAGCGATCGACCGCCGCCGTCACAGCGCCCGCCGAGATGCCGACCGTGCCGACCTCCAATAGCGGCGACGCATGAAGCCCAAAGATCGCCTCGACGCCCTGCAGGGCGCCTGCCTCCATGAGCACCTTCGCGCCGCCCGGCGCCTCTTCCGCCGGCTGGAAGAAGAGCCGCACGCGCCCCTGCAGCTCCTTCTCCCGCTGCTTCAGGAGCAGCGCCGTCCCGAGCACCGAAGACGTGTGAAAGTCATGCCCGCAGGCGTGCATGCGCCCCTTGCTCTCCGAGCGGTACGGCAGCTCCGTCTGCTCTTCGATCGGCAGCGCGTCGATGTCCGCGCGCAGCGCGACGAGCGGCTCGCCCTCGCCCACCTCGGCAACGACGCCCGTCTTCAGCGGCAGATCCAAGATGCGGATGCCCGCGCGCTCCAACGAGCTTCGGATGCGCTTCGTCGTCTCGACCTCTTCATAGGAAAGCTCAGGATGGCGATGAAACCAGCGGAACTCATCTTCAATGTATGCTTCAATATTTTCAATGCCTGCCATAGCACCCTTTCCCTTCATTTCATATATATTTGATATGTTATACTTGTATTATATAGCATGCGCCCCGTCTTGTCAACAACAATAAAAGAGCTGCGCATAAGTCAAATTCAACTCATGCTACAGCCCCTTTTTGTGCGCTTGCGATCTGACGCAATGCCCTTCACGTTCCGTGGCGCGGTACCTTATGAACGATCTGTACGGCCTTGGCGATCTCTTGGATGATGAATGCCTTATCCACAGGATCCATCGCCGCTATTCTTGCAAACAAATCACCTTTATGCGTAGAAACATACTTGGGCGGAAGATGGTTCAGTGAGAGCGCCATGATGTCTTCGCGACACTTCTCACAGGAGCAGCATTCTGGATACATACGCAAAACTGCATCCAAATTCTGCTTAACAAATTCTTCCATAGTGTTCTTAATCGGCATACTCACCCATCCCCACCGTACATTATTTTAATCTGTCTTAATTATACAGCAAGAAACCTGCCTTGTCACTATGCAGGATGATTTTTCAATCGCTCAAACAAAAGCGAAGTTCCCGTCGCGGAATACGGCGACGCGCGTACCGTCTTCTGCTATGCCGTCGATCGAGAGATCGCGCGAGCCGATCATGAAGTCTTCGTGCACGAGCGAGTCGTTGACGCCATGGCGCAGAAGCTCTACGGAGGTCATTTCCTCGCCGCCTTCGATGCAGGTCGGATATGCCTTGCCGAAGGCGAGGTGGCAGGCGGCGTTTTCGTCGAACAGCGTGTTGAAGAAGAGCACGCCGCTCCTCGATATCGGCGAATCGTACGGCACGAGCGCGACTTCGCCGAGGTAGTTCGCACCCTCGTCCGTGGCGAAAAGCTCCTTGAGGATCTCCTCGCCGCGCGCCGCCTTGTAGTCGACGACCTTGCCCGCCTTGAACGTCAAGGAGAAACCGTCGACGATCGTGCCGTTGACGTTCAGAGGGCGCGTCGCCACGACCGTGCCGTTGACGCCGTCACGCTTGGGCAGAGTGTAGATTTCCTCCGTCGGCATGTTGGCGACGAAGGTCACGCCCGCCTGCGTCTTTTCTGCGCCGCCCGCCCAGATGTGACCGCGCGGCAGCTCGATGGAGAGGTTCGTCCCGAGGCTGTTCTTATACTCCAAGCGCTTGAAGGCATGGTCGTTCATGAACTTCGCCGCGCGCGCCAGAAAGTCGATGTGCTCCTGCCAGCGCGTCGCCGCGTCCTCGTCCTCTGCGAGGCGCACGGCATCAAAAATCGCCTGCCAGAGCTTTTCCAGAGCAACGGCGGGCGTCTCCTCGGGGAACACCTTCTTCGCCCAGCTTTCCGTCGGAATCGATACGACGCACCAGGCGTTCTTGTTGCTCATCAGGCGGGCACGGTACTCCAAGAGCGCCGCGCCCGCCGCCTGCTGCGCGATCGTCAGGCGCTCGGGCTCGACGCCGCTGAAGATTTCAGGGTCGGAAGCATGAATCGTGACGAAGGCTGCGCCCTGCTCCGCGCTGTCCTGGTAGAGCAGGCGGCGCCATTCGGGGAACTCGGTGAAGACGCTCTTCTTCGCCTTGTCGTAGCGCAGGCGCGCGAGCAGCTCGTCGTTCCACACGACGGTCACATCATGCGCCCCCGCGTCGTATGCCGCGCTCGCGACGCGGCGCGCAAAGTCGGCGCACGCCAGCGGCGCGTTGATGACGAGCAGCTGATCCTTTTGCAGATTGATTCCCATGCGCACGATCAGCCGTGCGTATTCTTCGAGAAGTCCCTCGCGTATCTCTTCCTTCATGTTTTGCTTCCTTTCTGAAAAACGCTTGCAGCCTTCGCCGCTCAGCGATAGCGCAGGCGATACGTCTTGCCGTCGGGCAGCATGATGCCGCCGTCGCCCGAGGCGCCGACCGCCTGCAAGGCTTCCTTATACTCGACCGGCACGGAAAGCGCCTCCGTCGTGAAGGTCGCTGTGCCCGCGCCGTCGAGGTCGAGCGTGAAGCCTGAGCGCATGGGATGACCGCTGCGTTCAAGGTAGTCGAAATCGCCCTCGCCGTCATCGTCGATCTCGCCGCGAATCTTCATCGTCATGCCGATGAAGGCGATGTCGCTGAGCCTCGACGCCGCACTCTCGGGCATCAAAGCGATGCTGCCCTCCTTGACTTCGAGCGAGTCGCGCCCCGCCGTTGCCGAGAGGATCTGCACCTCGACGTGACCGTCATCGCTCCGAAGGCTTCCTGATGTGCGCATGAGCTCGCTCCAACGCGGCACCGTGACCTTGTAGGCGTCGAGTACGGCGTTGTAGCCCGCCCTGTCCTCTTCCGCGAGGGTGCCGTAGATGCGCACATAGTCGCCGTGCACGGGGCGCTGGTCGACAGCGCTGACGCCCTTGCCTTCGATGAGGAGTCGCGGGCCGTTCGTGTGCATCTCCGCCTGCAGCACCGCCCCGTCGACATCGACGACGCGCGCGACGAACTGCACCTCCTTGCCCTTGAACTTCGCGGGGTTATCCGAGAACTTCGCACCTTCGACGAACTCGGGATGATGTGGCGGCTCGCGGTAGACGGCACTGCGTCTGCCGCAGCCGACAGCCGTCAGCAGGCAAAACAGCAGGCATAACAGCGCGGCAAGGCAAAGCAACGACTTTTTTTGCAACATCAAAGCTCCAACGCTCCCGTCAACTCACTCGCATGCTCGATGCCCTGGCGCTCCAGGTACGCATCGAGCCCTTCGGCGGCTTCTACGACGGCGCGCGGATTGGCGAAGTTCTCCGCGCCGATCTCGACGGCGCTCGCGCCCGCGAGCAGGAATGCCGCCACGTCCTCGCCCGTCTGGATGCCGCCCATGCCGATGACGGGGATCTCGACCGCCTTCGCCGCCTGATAGACCATGCGAAGCGCGATGGGCTTGACGGCGGGGCCCGAAAGCCCGCCCGTGATATTGCCAAGGAGCGGGCAGCGCTTCTCGACGTCGATCGCCATGCCCGTCAGCGTGTTGATGAGCGCAACGGCGTCGGCGCCCGCTGCCTCGACGGCGCGCGCCATCTGCGTGATGTCGGTGACGTTGGGCGAGAGCTTGACGATCACGGGCTTCTGCGTGTGCTTTTTGACCTCCCGCGTCACGCGCGCCGCCTGCTCGGGATCGGTGCCGAAGACGATGCCGCCCTCCTTGACATTCGGGCACGAGATGTTGACCTCGATGCCGTCGATGCCTGCGACGTCGAGCATTCGCGCCATCTCTCCGTACTCCTCCGCCGTGCCCGCGCTGATATTGACGATGAACGCCGTCGGCAGCTTCGCCGCTTCGGGCAGGATGTCGCGGCAGAACGCCTCTATGCCGGGATTTTCCAGACCGATGGAGTTGAGCATGCCGGCGGGCGTCTCGGCGATGCGCACGCCGCCGTTGCCCGCGCGCGGCTTGGGCGTGATGCCCTTCGAGACGACGGCGCCGACATCGGCGAGGTCGAGGAAGTCCTCGTACTCCATGCCGAAGCCGAAGGTGCCCGAAGCCCCCATGATCGGCGTCGCCATGCGGATGCCCGCGACCTCGACGGCAAGCCTTTCCTTATTCATTCAAAAACCTCCTCTGCCGCAAAGACCGGCCCTTCCGTACAGACCTTGCGCCGCTTGCCCGTAGACTTCCCCTCGAAGGTACAGCCGAGACAGACGCCGAAGCCGCACGCCATGCGCTTTTCGAGCGACACCTCGCACGCGAGTCCCGCACTCCTCGCGAGGCGCGCGATGCCGTCCATCATGGGATCGGGCCCGCAAACCCGGACGGCGCGCACCTCGTTCTCGCAGAGGACGAGCGGCATGAGGTGCAAAGGATAGCCGTGGAAGCCGCTTGAGCCGTCGTCCGTCGCGATGTAGACCGCCTTCGCATGCGGCATGAAGAAGCGCGTCCAGAACGTCTCCGACTCGGAGCGCGCGCCGATGATGACGGCGGGCTTTTCGCGCAGGCGGCGCGCGAGCAGCAGGAGCGGCGCGAGCCCCATGCCGCCGCCGACGAGAAGCGTCGGCTCCTCAGAGAGCGTAAAGCCCGTGCCGAGCGCGCCCTCGACGCTCACAACCTCGCCCGGGCGCAAGCCGGAAAGCTCCGCCGTGCCCTGCCCCAGGACGCGATAGAAGAGCGTTATCGTGCCCTTCTCATCGTCGATATCCGCCACGCCGAAGGGACGGCGCAGAAGGTGCGCGCTCTTCGGCTTCTTGACCATGACAAACTGCCCCGGCTGCGCCCCCGCCGCAATCTTCGGCGCAAGGAGCTCCATCTGCCAGACATCGGGCAATATGGCGCGGTTCAAAACGACAATGGCATCTTCCAAAGTTTTTTTCAAGGAATCGTCCTCCTGTTCTCATCGCTTGCATCTTTCTGTATTATAGCATCATTATCGGCGGAAGGAAACAAAAGAAGAAACCACCGACAAGGCAGCGGCGCAGGAAGTCCGAAATCGCTGTTGCAGCAATAAAAAAGACAGCCTAAAGCTGTCATTATATGCTATAATATAGGAGGTGCTACTACAACGGTGGCGGTCGATTCTTAGCCCCTGGCGGTCAACGTCAACCATTCATGCTGCGCGCTTCGCGCTTGCATTCATGGGACGTTTTCGCATTCGACCTATTATCCAATCAGCTGCGCCCTTTGGGCTTGCTTCTTGGATAGGTCTGAAAGGGGGGCGTGCTTATGGAACTCTACGATTTCTTGTCGTTGGTTTTCTTCGTAACGATTTGCATCGTTGCGTTAAAAGCGAAATAAGAATGCCCCGCCTGCAGCTCGCAACTTAGGCGGGGATTCTCTCACCAAGGTTTAGGGGCTGACCGTTACCAGTAGCACCTTTTCTACGTCTATTATACGACACAAAGCGCCATACGTCAAATCTAACAAAAGAAGAAACGGCTCCCGGGCATATTCGGGAGCCGTTCCTTTCGTCTTTCCTGTGTTACCGCAAGCGGGGAAAATCTTACCCTACGAAATGCACTGCTTCCTGCGGCTCTTCCGCTGTCGGCAGGGCGGCGGCGGTGTTTTCCGTCGTCGTCATCCTGTCGGCGTCCGCCTTCGCCTGCTGCGTGCGGTGGTCGCTCTCTGCCTTCGCTTCCTGCACGGGGCCGTAGGCGTCGAGCACCGCGATCTGGAGTGCTTGCTTCTCCTCCGTCGTCAGCGTGCTCGCCTCGGCAATCGCCGTGAGCATGCCGCCGACGACACCGGCGGTCTGGCGGGTCGAAGCGTTCGGCGTCTCGTTGAGCGTCGCGACAATTTCGACGAGCGCCTTGCTCTGCGCCGCCGTGCCTGCCTGCGAAGCGATGATATCCGTCGCCTGCGACCTGCCGCGATCGATGTTCTCCTTATCCTGCTCAGAAAGCTGCGCATTGTCCGGCGTCAGCGGCAGCAGCGGCGACGACGGCTCCTTGGGCGCGGCAGCGATGCTCACGCGCGGTGCGCCAAGCTCTGCGCCAGCCTCGCTGATATGCGACGTCTCATCGCGCTGCATCGTGAAGGCTGCGCCGTCCGCGTGTACGAGATCAGCCGCATGATCGCTCATAGCGTTCTGCGACTTGATCTCGCTCGCCTTCCAGGCGTTCACGCCGCCTGCCAGGAAGGACAGGCGATCCGCTTCCACCTTCGAGCCCCAGAGAGACAACGTGTTGTCCTTCGTGACCGTCGCCTTGCCCGTACCGCCGTCGTAACTCTGCACGGCGACAAAGGTGACGTCCTGCCCCTTGACCTCACTGCCTTTCACGAGATTGGCGGCGCTGCTCAAGCTCCGATAGGACGGCGCCTCGATCTTCGTACCGTCCAGATGGAGCGGCGTACCCTGCGTCAGATAGATGCTGCCGTCCCTGCTCTCCATCTTGCCGGCGTAAATCTCCAAGCCGGCGGCTTGAATACCGACATCCTTCGACGCGACTCTGCCCCCCATAAGGCTCGTCTTGCCCGTGTAACCCATGGCATTCGCCGCGCTCTTGAGCGTCGTGCCTTCAAGGTAGAGCGTATTGTCCACATCGGCTACGGGGTATAATTCATACGCTGGCGCATAATAGCCCCGCCGCATACTTTTGAGCGTCCCTGCCGCCGCAATTTGAAGGGATTTTGCCTCTGCGAAGGAATCCTTCATCTGCACCTTGCCGCCGAACATCGTGATACGATCGCCTGTGACCTGCGTGTTCTTGAAGGTCAGCGTATTCGTCGGTGCGTGCGTGGTACTAACGAGGGTATCAATGGTCGGCGTGTCGGCACGCATATTCCACGCGCGTGAACCGTACGATTCGATTTCCACATCTCCTGCGGTCTTGATCGTCGTATTCTTGAGATTGATGCTGCCCGCGTAGATATTCGTAGCGAGACGATCACCTTCGATTGCCATGCCGTCTGCCTGCAAGACATTCGCTGCCGTCGCCGTCGTCGTGCTCGTCGCTTCGCTGTTACTCGCGGCATCCGCCGAACTCGCGATTGCCACTGCCGAGAAAGTTCCCCGCGGCATGCGGAACTTAGCACGGTCAAGGTTGACCGTAGCGCCGCCGATATTCACTTCCGAGTAACGATCTCCGGCAGCTTCCACCGTGCCATGGAACGCCACATCGTTGCCCTGCGCCGTAATTGCCTTTTCAGGAATCCTGTTCTTCATGGAAAGGCTCTCTGCGGCAATCACGTACAGAGAAGAATAATTCGTACCTTCCCCGACACCGAACGTCACATCATCGGCAACATCCACCTTGCCACCGAAGATATCGACACTATACTTAGGCGTATAACGCGCTCCTGTGGTAAGATACCATGCGGCACGATTGATATTCATCTTCGTTTTGGCGAGACGGATAGAGTTTTCGGCGTTCGCTTCAAACTTAAACTCTTTGTCGACATGCTCCTCTCCCCGAACTCTATGGAGAGAATTGAACGCCTCAAGACGGATTTCGTCTTCCGAAGCGAGTTCCGAGCCGTTCATCTCGATCTTGCCGCCACGAATCCGAAGATTGCTGTAGGACTGGGGATCAGAGCCTTCATTCAAAATCTTGGTGTTCGTCAGCTGAACGACATTGTCCGCTCCTGCCGTCACATCCTCCGTCTTGCTGCTGTCTTCTTTTATTGTATTGTAGGCATAAACCTGAACTTCTCCCGGCGTCTTGATCGTCGTATTCTTCAGCTCAACCTTACCGCCCCAGAACTCGGTATCGTTTCGATTGCCCACGATTTCCAGACCGTCCGCCTGTATGACATTCGTCGCCGTCGCCGTTTCCGTCCATGAACCATCAAGATTATCTTCGCTGCTCTGAGTTGCCTGCACACTCAGCTCGCCATTCGGCGTATGGAACTTCGCACGATCGAGGTTGACAGTCGCACCGCCGATACCCATATCCGTACGGTAGTTCCCACCGGATTCCACCGTGCCGTGGAAAGATACATCATTGCCTTGCTCCGTGGCAACTTTAGAAACGCCTTGCTCCTTCTGGAAATAGCTTTTTACAGCTGCAACCGTCAGTTCTGTTTCATGATCGTCTGGATTGAGGCTGAATTTCACATCATCGGCAACGTCCACCTTGCCGCCGAGGACTGTGATATCGTACGTAGGCGCATATTGATGCATCCAAGAAGAAGAATCATCCCACGAAGCGCGATTGACGCTGATCTTCGTATTGTTGAGCTGGATGACGTTGTCAGAGCTCGCTTGAGCATCGGACTCTTTCAGCACA
>CAMURM010000014.1 GCA_947097535.1 uncultured Selenomonas sp. | reverse complement strand
TGCCGACGATGTTCTTCACGATGATCACGTCGATCATCCTCGGCATGGGCGTGCCGACGACGGCAAACTACGTCATTACTTCGACGATCGCCGCGCCTGCGCTCGTGCAGATGGGCGTGCCCGTGCTCGCGGCGCACATGTTCGTCTTCTACTTCGGCATCATCGCCGATGTGACGCCGCCCGTGGCGCTCGCCGCCTTCGCCGGCTCCGCCATCAGCGGCGGCAATCCATTGAGGACAGGCATCAACGCCTCGAAGCTCGCGATCGCCGCCTTCATCATCCCCTACATCTTCGTGCTCTCGCCCGTCGTCCTGATGATCGACGCAACGCCTGCAGGGCTCATCACCGTGCTCGTGACCTCGATCATCGGCATGATCGGTTTGAGCGCCTCGATGATCGGCTGCCTTGTGAAGCCTTTGAACATCTTTGAGCGCGTCGTTCTCTTCATCGGCGGCCTGCTGATGATCCAGCCGGGGCTCGTGACCGATCTCGTGGGCTTCCTGCTGCTCACTGCCGTGTTCTTCGTGCAGCAGAGGCGCACAAACAGCCTCGGATAAGTGCGGAAAATAAAACCTTTGATTGCCGCTATTGCATCAAAGGTTTTATTTTTTGCGAAGGGGCAGGGAAATGAAAATGTGCTGACTTTTATAGAACTTTTTGCTTGTCAGGATTTGTCAAGACTTGAAATTAGGAAATTTGTCGTCTATTATATATTCAATTATAGATTCATCAAATCGTCGGGTGCGCCCGACAAGAGGAGGTCATCATGCGTCGAGCGGGCAGATCGGCCTTGAGCCCGTTGCTGAAGAGGCTGAAGCTGTATTTCGATTTATTGAAGCGGACGACGTCCGGCTACCTTTATGTTGTCGATTTAGAGAATAAAGTAGCGCTGACATCGCCGAATATCGTGCGGGATTTCGGCATACCTGCCGAAACGATGGAATTCCTTGAATTTCGCCGCGCCTGGCGCAGCATCATGCACCCGACGGAGCGCGAACGCGTCACGGAGGTTTTTGATGCGGTTTTGCAGGGACGTGTCAAGGAGGGCTGTGTCGAATTTCGCGCGCGCACACGCAAGGGCGATTACGAATGGGTCGAGTGCCGCTGCGCCGCCGCCCTCGACCGCGAGGGCAAGAAGACGCTCTACGCGGGGATCTTCCGCCTCATGGGGCAGCGCAACCGGGCGGACGCTGTCACGGGGCTTTTGAACAAGTACCAGCTTGAGCAGCGCATGAAGGCGGCGCTCGACGAGGCGCGCGAGACGGGCAGGGGCGGCGCGCTCATGATCCTCGGCATCGACAACTTCAAGATCGTCAACGAGGCATACAACCGCTCGTTTGGCGATCAGGTTCTGCGCGAGGTCGCACAGCGCATCAAGAAGATCCTCTCGACGGACTTTCGCCTCTACAAGCTCGACGGCGACGAATTCGGCATCGTCTATCCGGGCGCGGACGAGGCGGACGTTGAGAACCTTTACCGCAGCATACAGACGGCGCTCCTGGAGCCGCAGCCGATCCAAGATCGCCAATATTTCTGCACGATGTCGGGCGGCACGGTCTTCTTCCCGCAGTTCGGCAAGGAGTATCTCGTGCTGCACAAGTACGCGGAGTCGGCGCTGACCTTCGCGAAGCAGAGCGGCAAGAACAAGAACTGCATCTTCTCGAAGGAGCTTTACAACCGTTGGCTGCGCTCGCTGACGGCGCGCGAGGACATACGGCGCAGCGTGGAGGACGGCTGTCGAGGCTTCAGCCTCTGCTTTCAGCCGCAGGTGGGGGCGGACAGCCAGCGCATCATCGGTGCGGAAGCCCTTTTGCGATGGCAGAATTCCAAGGGGCGCATGGTCGCGCCGATGGAGTTCATTCCGCTCCTCGAAGAGACGCAGCTGATGATCCCTGTCGGCAAATGGATCGCCGATACGGCGGTGGGCATCTGCCGCAAGTGGCAGGAGATCATCCCGGATTTTCGCATGAGCATCAATTTGTCCTATGTGCAGCTGCGCGACCCGTCCTTCAAGGATGCCGTCAAAGCGTGCGTCGAGCGCTACGGCGTCGATCCCAAAAGCATCATCCTTGAGCTTACGGAGCACACGGTCACATCGGACTGGAACTTCATCAATCGCGAGTTCGCTTCCCTGCGCGAGTGCGGGCTCAAGATCGCCATGGACGATTTCGGCAGGGGCTGTTCGTCGCTCGCGATGTTCAAGAATCTTTCGTGCGACATCGTGAAGATCGACCGAGCTTTCGTCAAGGAGATCCTTTCTTCGGACTTCGACCGGCGCATCGTCGAGTACACGGTGGAGCTCTGTCACAGCGTCGGCATGAGCGTCTGCATCGAGGGCGTCGAGACAGAGGAGGAGTACGAGCTTTTGACGAAGACGTGCAAGGTCGATTCCATCCAGGGCTATCTCTTTGGCAGGCCGGAAACGCAGCAGGGATTTGAGGAAAAGTTTTTGGCGCACAAAGGTGCGGAAAGGAGTGGCCATGACACGTACGAACGATGAGCTGGCGGGCGTCACGCATCTCGGCGAGAAGCAGACCGCGTATGCGTCGGACTACGCGCCGCAGCTTTTGGAAACCTTCGAGAACAAGCATCCCGACAAGGATTATTGGGTCAAGTTCAACTGCCCCGAGTTCACGAGCCTCTGCCCTCTTACGGGGCAGCCCGATTTTGCGACGATCACGATCGCCTATGTGCCCGAGCGGCGCATGGTCGAGAGCAAGTCGCTGAAGCTCTATCTTTTCAGCTTCCGCAACCACGGTGATTTTCACGAGGATGTCGTGAACATCATACTGAAAGACCTCGTGCGCCTCATGGAGCCGCGCTACATCGAGGTCTGGGGCAGGTTCCTGCCGCGCGGCGGCATTTCCATCGACCCGTATACGAATTACGGCAAGCCGGGCACGAAGTACGAGAAGCTCGCCGAAAAGCGCTTCTTCGAGCATGACCTCTATTTCATGGAAAAGGTGGACAACCGATGATCGAGGTCTACACGGGCGCGGGCAAGGGCAAGACGACGGCGGCGATCGGCCTCGCCGTGCGCGCTCTCGGCGCGGGGCTGCGCGTCTACATCATGCAGTTCATGAAGAGCCTCGCCTACAGCGAGCAGAAGATCCTGCAGGGATTTTCGCCGCAGCTCGCGCTTCATACGACGAGCAAACCGTTCTTCATCGCGAAGGAGGGCATGCTGACGGCAGAGGAGCGCGCCGCCTGGGGCGAGGATGTCGTCGTCTTTCCGGCAGGGAAGCCGCCTGCCGACTACCTGCAGCTCATGCAGGCGGGCTTTGCGGCGGCGGCGGCAGCCGCGCGTTCGGGCGCCTGGGATGTCGTCATCCTCGATGAGGTCAACGTCGCGCTCTTCTTCGAGCTCATTGAGCGCAGCGCCGTCGAAGCCCTGCTCGACGCTGTGCCGCCCGAGCGCGAGCTCGTCCTGACGGGCAGGAACGCGCCCGACTGGCTGCTCGCGCGCGCCGACCTCATCACGGAGATGAAGGAGGTGCGCCACTACTACGCGAAGGGCGTGGCGGCGCGCAAGGGCATCGAGAATTGACAGAAGGAAAAATGATGCAGGAGGAGGGCGAGAGCCGTCCTCTTTTTTGGAACCGCTGAATTTATCCGTGGTTCCTTGGACTTTCCTTGTGAAAACTGTTATACTATAGCGTAGAAATTGGATAGCAGAGAGGTGCTGAATGTGCAGGAAGAAATGATGGGGGCTCGCGGCGATTTCGTGGAGCAGATCGTGGCGGAGAGCGGATCCTTTTTGAATACTGCCGTGGCTTTTGCGAACGGAAGGGGCGGACGCATCATTTTCTACGGCGAAAGCGGCAGGGGATTTTCAGCGGAGGCGGAGATCATCCCCTATATCGACGAGCTCACGCGGCAGATTTTCGAGAGCTGCGAGCCGCGCATCTTCCCGCGCGTCGGCGTCGAGATGCAGGACGGGCGTCAGGTCGTCGTCGTCGAGATCTTCTCGGGCATGGAAAAGCCGTACTTCGTCAAGGATCTGGGCATGATGGACGGCACCTATGTGCGCGTCGGCGGCGCGACGCGCCTCGCCGAGCCGTATCAGGTGCAGGAGCTCCTGCTCTCGGGCACGAACAGCAGCGCCGACCAGCTCGCCGCCCAGAGCTGCGTCGACGAGGTCGAGATCGAGGAGTTCTGCCGCATGCTGCACGCGGAGGCGGAGAAGCGTCGCGCTGAGGCGCAGGACGTCGTGCGCCTGCAGAAGGATGACCTCCTGGCGTGGAAGCTTCTGTGCGAGGAGGAGGGCGAGTATCGCACGACGAATGGCTGGCATCTGCTCGCGGGCACGGCGGAGGAGCTTTTCCCCGAGGGCTTCGTGCAATGTGCGGAGTACCTCGGCACGACACGCCTCGATTTCGTCGGCGGCGAAGAGTTTTTCGGCTCCTTGACGGCGCAGGCGGACGGTGCGGCGGCCTATGTGCGCGAAAGGCTTGCAGCGCGCGGCACCAAGGCGCGCGGACTCGACGAAATTCCGGCAGACCTGCTGCACCGCCTGATCGCGCGCGCTGTCTGCCAGCGGAATTATGCGGCTCCGGGGCGCATCTCCCTCGTGCTCTTTGAGGACGGGCTGGAAATCACCATCCCGGGTCTCCTGGAGGAGGATATGACGATCTGGAAGCTCATGACGGGCTTTTCCAAGATACGCAACCGCGCCGTTGCCGCTGCCTTCCTCTACATGGGCATGATGACGGGCTTCCAGAGCGTTCTGCCCGAGCTTTACCGCGCCGCGAAGGCGGCGCGCCTGCCCGAGCCCGCCGTCATCACGCTCGGCGATTCCGTGCGCATTAACCTCTATTGCCGCGCGGAAGAAGCGGTGGTGCAGGAGGCAGAGCCGGAGCAGGCGGAAGATGCGGAGCCGGAAGAAGTGCAGGAGTCGGAAGAATCTGTGATGCAGGAAGAAGCTGAGCCTGTGCCGGAGGATGTCGAGGTGCAGGAAGAAGCCGAGCCTGTGCCGGAGGACGCCGAGGTACAGGAAGAAGCTGAGCCTGTGCCGGAGGATGTCGAAGTACAGGAAGAAATTGCGCCTGTATCGGAGGAAACCGTGTCTCAGATGCCTGCAAGCGAGCTTGAGGCGGCAGGTGATTTTTTGGCATCCGAGGATGCAATGGTGGATGGACATGATGCAGTCGCTGTCGAAATAGAGCACGAATCGGATCTTGAGCCTGCACCTGAATTGCGTTTGGAGATGGAATCTCTCGCCGATCTCAAGGCGGATGCCGCTGTGATCGACGAGGAAGAGCCTGTCCAGCCGCCGGAAGAGAAGACGAATGCGGCGCAGCAGGAGCTTTCCTTCAGCATGGAAGAATCGCTGGAAGACAAGCTCCTCAGCGTGATTCGTGAGAACCCCAAGGTCACGCAGAAGGCGCTGAAGGAAGCGCTCGGCATTTCGATCGCTACGGTCAAGCGCATGACGACGGCGCTCCATAAGGCGGGCGTTCTTGAGCGCACGGGAACGAACCGCAGCGGCGAATGGCATATCTTGAAGGAACGAGAGTAAAAAAGGAACCCGCCACACTCGTCGGAGCGTGGTGGGTTCCTTTTAGGGAAACGGTAATCAGGCAAAGTATTGGAAGTAGCAGATCGCCGCGAAGAGCGCGAAGGAGACGACGATGAAGAACATGCTGGCGCGCGTCATCCAGAGCTTCTCCTTCTCGCCGAAGTTGCCCTGCTTGTAGCCGTAGATCAGGAGGAGCGAGAGGAAGAGGGAGCCGTACATCGAGCGGTTCAGCCACGTCATCTCCTGCCAGCCGATGATCGCGATGAAGAGCGTGAGCGCCAGCATGATCAGCAGGAAGGTGTCCTTGCCCTTTTTGACGGGGCGCTTCTGCGCGTCCTGCCTCGCTGACGTCGGCTTGAGGTTCTTTCGTATCTTCTTTAACTGC
This sequence comes from uncultured Selenomonas sp., assembly GCA_947097535.1. Lineage (GTDB taxonomy): Bacteria > Bacillota > Negativicutes > Selenomonadales > Selenomonadaceae > Selenomonas. The sequence continues at coordinate 7,246 of CAMURM010000014.1, read as the reverse complement.
TTTGCCATATCGAAGCCTCGCTTTCTTTATACATGTCGGTTTTTCTATAATATCTTTTCTATTATACTCACTATATGAGAACTTGGCAATGCGCTTGTCGCCCTTGACGTTTCGTAGTACAATGAAACGGTATGATATAGAAGGATACAGAAGGATTCATCGAGGACGCACATTTCAACACGGGTGGGGGAAGAGCATATATGATACGGGAGCAGCGCAGCAGGGAGAAGCTCGAAACTTATTATCGGAAATTCCGCGATACGGGCGAGATGGATGTCAATGTTCATCCGTGGGTCGCCGAAGCGTGGCGTGAGAGCGCGCGCCTCGGTGTGCCGCAGGTGGGCACGGAGCCGAAGCGTCTGCTTTCGGCAGAGGCGTTCCGCGCGCTGCAGAAAAAGCACGCCCATGCCATCGATTGTCTGCTGCAGCTGACGGAGGGCGTGCAGGAGTTTTTTGCAAAATACGGCCTGAGTCTCCTGCTGCTCGATGCCGATGCGTGCGTCCTCAAGAGCTATTCGCTGCCCTTCATGCGCCTGCCGCACGGCAAGGTCGAAGGCGCGCGCCTCGGCATGGAGGAGATCGGCGCGTCGAGCATCAGCATAGCGAAGGAGCATCGCATGCCCTTCTGGGTCTTCGGACCCGAGATCTGGCGCGAGGAGAGCCATGCGGGCGATGCCTGTACGGCGCCCGTTCTCGTCGGCGGTGAGCTGCACTATCTCGTGAACATCGTCGTCGATGATCCGACGATCATTCCGCAGGATGCCGTCATCGCGCAGCTCCTGCTCGTCTCGCGCTCGCTTGCCGCCGCTCTGGCGCGCGATTTCCGCCTGCAGGTGCAGGAGGCGATCCTGGACGCAGCGCCGTTCGCCGTCTACCATATACTGCCGGGCGGCGAGGTCGCCTACGCGAACAGTCTGGGGCTTGAGCGCCTCGCGCGCATCGGTGCGCGCGACAAGGCGACGAGCCGACTTTTGAACCTCAACGACGTCGTCCTGAATTATCGCCACACGCCGATTTATCAGGGCTTCAGCGGCACGCCTTCCTACAACAAGGAGGTCACGTGGATCACGGCGGCGAAGACGTACGAGGACATCACGACCGTCGTGCCGCTCGAAAGCCCCGCGACGCGCGAGGTTTCGGGCGTCGTTACCGTGTCCATGCCCATCGAGGATATTCGGATGCTCGTCGCGCATACGGCGGGCTATACGGCGAAGTACAGCCTCGCGACGATGGCAGGCAAAGGGCAGGCGTTCCGGGCGCTGCGCGACAAGGCGCTGCGCGTGGCGAAGGGCAAGAATCATGTGCTTTTGCAGGGCGAGGGCGGCACGGGCAAGCAGCGTCTGGCGCACGGCATACATCAGGCGTCGGCGCGCGCGGCGGGGCCTCTGATCTCGTTTCGCTGCGGCGACGTGCAGCCCGAGCTCATCGCAGAAGAGCTCTTCGGGCGCGCCATTTCCGCCGATGTCAGCCGCCCCGGCAAGCTGGAGCTCGCTTTCGGCGGCACGCTCTTCCTCGATGAGATCGAGAAGCTGCCGAAGAAGACGGCTGCTGCTCTCGCTACGGCACTGCACGAGGGCGAAGCGCACCGGCTCGGTGAAACGGTCGTGCGCCCCATCAACGTGCGCATCATCGCGGACTGCGACAGCGATCTCAAGCGTCTGACGGAGCGCGGCCTCTTTGAGCGCAACCTCTACGACATCGTTTCGCGCAGCGTCATACGCATGCCCGCCCTGCGCAATCGGCGCGAGGACATACCGCTGCTCGCCGAGCAGATCATCCGCGAGCTCGCCGCACAGCACCGCATGGAGCCGAAGGAAATCCTGCCCGAGACGCTGGCGCTTTTGGAGCAGTACGACTGGCCCGGCAACATCAAGCAACTGCAGAGCGTATTGGAGCAGGCGTTCTTCCATACAGCGGGCACGGCGATCCGCGCGCAGGACATCAGCCTCATGGGCGATGTGAAGCCCGATGACAACTGGAAGGGCGATCGCGAGATCTTCCTGCGCGCCTGGAAGTCGGCGGGCGGCAACGTCAGCCGTCTCGCGAATTTGCTCGACGTCAGCCGCGTCACGCTCTACCGCTATTTGAAGAAGTTTCAGCTGGAAAAACCGTGAGGAGGAAGATTTTTGCGACTGCGCAGGAAGCCGTGGGTGGACGAAGCCATTCACGCATACGATGATTTTGTTTATCCCAAGGATCGTCCGGCAGGCGAGGGAGAAAGGGGACGCTGGCGGGAGATTTTCGGACGCGAGGCGCCGCTCTTCGTCGAGCTCGGCACGGGCAAGGGAGATTTCATCAGCCAAATGGCAGAGCGCGAGCCCGCGGTGAACTTCATCGGCATCGAGAAGCAGCAGGACGTCCTCATCGCCGCCGCGAAGAAGGTGCGCGAGAAGGAGTTGAAGAACGTGCGCCTGCTCGTCTTCGATATTGCGCAGTTGGAAAATATCTTCGCGCCGGGCGAGGTCACGCGCTTCTTCGTGAACTTCTGCGATCCGTGGCCCAAGGCGCGCCACGCGAAGCGCCGTCTCACGCACCGCAGCTTCCTCCTGCGCTACAAGGCGCTTCTCGCCCCCGGCGGCAGCCTCTTTTTTAAGACGGACAACCGCGCGCTCTTCGATTTTTCCATCGAAGAGTTTCGCGAGCTGGGGCTTTTGCTGCAGAATGTTTCCTACGATCTGCATGCAGATATGCCAGTCGACAACGTGATGACGGAGTACGAAAGAAAGTTCAGCGGCAAGGGCGAGAAGATCAACCGCTGTGAAGTCACGTTCCCGTGAAGGAGGCGTCTATGCAAAAACAGGAAGCCGAAGAGCAGGGCAAGAAGAGCTTCTGGGTCAGCGATATGGAGGCGGTGCTCGCCATCTTCATCGTGCTGCTCGTTTTCGGCAGCATCAATGTGTTCAGCTCCAGCTTCATCCTCGCGCAAACGAATTTCGGCACGCCGTACTTTTTCCTGCAGCGGCAGATGTTCAACCTCGCGGCGGGCTTCATCTGCTTTTTGCTGGGCTGTCGCGTGAACTACCATCGCTGGCGCGCGTGGATCGTGCCCGTCGTCGCCGTCACGATCCTCGCGCTCATCGCCGTGCTTCTCTTCGGCGCGGAGGTCAACGGCTCGAAGCGCTGGCTCGGCACGGCGGGCTTTCAGATCCAGCCGGCGGAGGTCGCAAAGCTCGTCTCTTTGATGCTCATTTCCGCCTATACCGCATATCGCGTGCGCAACGACAAGCCGATCGACATCCTCTTTTTCAATCCGCAGTATCTCATCGTGCTTTTCATGGGGCTTCTGATCGAGCTGGAGCCGGACGGCGGCACGATGTTCATCGTCATCTTCGTGCCCTTCGTGCTCATGTGCATCGCGGGACTGGAAAAGACGAAGGTTCTGACTACCTTCGCCATCTTCGCGGCGGCGGGGGCGGCGCTGTCCGTCCTGCAGCCGTACCGCCTCGCTCGACTCAAGGTGCTGCTCGATCCGTGGGCGGACGCGCAGGGCATCGGCTATCAGACGGTGCAGTCGCTGTCCGCCATCGGCTCGGGCGGCCTCACGGGCATGGGGCTCGGCATGGGCGTGAGCAAGTACAGCTACCTGCCCGAGGCGCATACGGACTTCGCCTTCGCCATTTTCAGTCAGGAAACGGGCTTTTTGGGCGTCATCCTCGTGCTCGTGCTTTATGCCGCCTTCACCGTCTACGGTGCGCGCATTGCCAATGCCGCCGCCGACGCCTACGGGCAGTTCCTCGCGACGGGCATCCTGCTCCTGATCAGCGGGCAGGCGGTGATCAACCTGCTGATGGTCGGCGGCCTTCTGCCTGTCATCGGCGTGCCGCTGCCCTTCATCAGCTACGGCGGCACGTCGCTGATGATCAGCATGGCGAGCGTCGGCATCCTCTTGAACATCGGCCAGCACGGCTCGGGCGCCTCGAGCCGCAGCAAGCTCCGCGAGGCTCTGGAGCGTGACGTGGCGAAGAAGAGGGCGGAGCGCCATCTGCGCCTCGTAAAGAAGTAGAATGAAAGGAGCAATCACATTTGGGCAGCATCTATGGAAAGCAGGAGGCGGCTCTCGCAGAGATCCTCGCCGCCTTCCGCGCGCGCATCGAGGAGGTGAGCGCGCGTATCAAGGCGCGCACGGGCTCGGCGCCCTATGAGCATCTGATCTGCCGCGTCAAGTCGGACGAGAGCATGCGCGAGAAGTGCCGCCGCAAGAACCTGCCCGAGACGCCCGAGACGGCTCTTCGACAGATTCACGACGCCATCGGCATTCGCGTCGTCTGCCGCTTCATCGACGATGTATACGCCGTCGCGCGGGCGCTCAAAACGCTGCCGGGCATTACGGTCGTCGAAGAGAAGGACTACATCCGCGATGTGAAGCCGAACGGCTACCGCAGCTACCATATGATCCTTTCACTCGAAGTGCCTTTCGAGGACGTGGAGGGAAAGAATCCCGGGCAGTTTTTCGCGGAAGTGCAGCTTCGCACGCTCGCCATGGATTCCTGGGCGAGCCTTGAGCACGAGATGATGTATAAGCACTCGGTCAGGAACCGCAAGCTCCTGGCAGCGGAGCTCAAGCGCTGCGCCGATGAGCTCGCCTCGTGCGACCTCTCAATGCAGACGATCCGCAATTTGATCCGTGAGTCCGACGCAGTGGGCGAGGTGATGGCATGAGGCTCCTTCTGGCAGAAGATGAAAAGGATATGGCGGCAGCGCTCGTGGCCGTCCTCGAACATTCGGGCTACGAGGTCGACGCTGTGCACGACGGCAGGGCGGCGCTCGCACTCGCGCAGAAGGGCGCCTACGCCTGCATGGTGTTCGACGTGATGATGCCCTTGCTCGACGGCATGACGGCGCTTCGGGAACTGCGCGCGGCGGGCGATACGACGCCCGTGCTGCTCTTGACGGCGAAGGCGGAGGTCGACGACCGCATCGAGGGGCTCGACGCCGGCGCCGACGACTACCTGCCGAAGCCGTTCGCCATGGGCGAGCTGCTCGCGCGCCTGCGCTCTCTGACGCGCCGCGCCGAAGCCTACGCATCTGCGGCGCTTTCGCTCGGCTCGGTCACGCTCGACGTCGAAAAGCAGGAGCTCTCCGCAAAGAGCGCCGTGCGGCTCGCGAGCAAGGAGACGCAGCTCATGCAATATTTGATGAAGAACGCGGGCAAGCGTGTCACGACATCGGAAATCTACGAGCGGATATGGCAGGGCGCGGAGGAGGGCGCGGACATCGTCTGGGTCTACATCTCCTACCTGCGCCAGAAGCTCAAGGCGATCCACGGCGACATCGCCATCGCCGGCGAGCCGGGGGGAAGCTACACGATCGACGAGGTGAGCTAGATGGAACTGGTATCGCGGCTGCGGCGCAAATTCATCGCGCTCGGCACGGCGGCGGTCATCCTCATCGTCTTCGTCGTACTCGCCGCCCTGAACCTCGCGAGTTTCTACGATGCAGGCAGCCGCATCGAGGCGGTGATCTCCTACATCGTGCGCCACGACGGCGCGCTGCCCGAGGGCCGCATCCTCGATGACGAGGGATTCGACTACACGCCGGAGTTCAACTTCCAGACGCGCTACTATTGGGTGAAGTTCCGCGAGGACGGTGCGTTCGAAGCGGCGGATACGAGCCATATCGCCGCCGTCGGTTGCAAGGAAGCGGAGGTGCGCGCGAGGGAATTTGCCGAAGGCTCAAGTCCACGCGGCAATTATGAAGCCGACGGATCTTACTACGCGTATCTCGTCACGCATCTCGACGACGGCGGCTCCTTCGTCGTCGTCATGGACTGTACGCGCGAGATGCGCATGGTCTGGAGCGGCGTACGCTTCTCCATCCTCATCGGCGTCCTCTGCATCGCGATCTACATCGCCCTCGTCGCCTACTTCTCGCGTCGCCTCATCGAGCCCTTCGTGCGCAATCTGAAGAGCCAGCGCCAGTTTATCACGAACGCGAGCCATGAACTCAAGACGCCCATCGCCATCATCTCGGCGAATACGGAAGTGCTTGAGATCACGATGGGCAAGAACCAGTGGACAGAAACGATCCTGAAACAGGTCAAACGCCTCTCGGGACTCGTCAGCGACATGGTCGCGCTCGCGAAGATCGAAGAGCGCGTGTCGGAGCATTTCCATCCCATCGAGGTCAACTGCACGGAAACGGCGCGCGAGGTCATCGCTTCCTTCGAGCTGCCCGCAAAGGAGCAGGGAAAGCGCATCGAGGCGGAGCTCTCTGACGACGTCCGTGTGTTCGCCGACCAGCGCATCATCTACACGCTGATGAACGTCCTCATCGACAATGCGGTCAAGTACGCCGACGACGGCACCGCCGTGCAGGTGGCGCTCGCAAGCGGCAGGCGCGGGCGCGGCATGGTATTCTCCGTGACGAATCCCTATGCAGCGGGCGAAGGCGTCGACTACACGCGCTTCTTCGAGCGCTTTTACCGCGAGGATGCGTCGCATAACAGTGAGAAGGCGGGCTACGGCATCGGTCTGACGATCGCCGCTGAAATCGTCAGCTATCTCAAGGGAAAGCTCGACGTTTATTACAAGGAAGGCGCGATTACCTTCAAGGTCGTGCTGAAGTAGGAAGAGGAGAAGGATTTTGAAGCTCATTTCCATCGTTGTCCCCGTCTTCAACGAGGAGGACAATCTCGAACATTTTTATCATGCAATCTCGGAGGTCATGGCGACGACGAAGTACGACTTCGAGCTCATCTTCGTCGACGACGGCTCGCGTGACAAAAGCCGCGAGATCCTGCGCCGCCTCGAAGAAAGCGATGCGCGCGTGCAGCCCATCTTCCTCTCGCGCAACTTCGGGCACCAGCTCGCCCTGACGTGCGGCCTCGACCACGCCGACGGTGCGGCGGTCATCATGATGGACGGTGACATGCAGCACCCGCCCGCCTTGATTCCGACGCTTCTTGCCAAGTGGGAGGAAGGCTATGACGTCGTGCAGACGATCCGCGAGACGACGGAAGGCGTCGGCTTCTTGAAAAGGAAGACGTCGTATTGGTATTACAAGGCGCTCAACAAGATATCGCGCGTCCACATTCAGGAAGGCGGCTCGGACTTTCGCCTCATGGATCGCAAGGTCGTGCTGGAATTTCGCCGCTACCGCGAGAGCGCACGCTTCATCCGCGGCATGATCGGCGCTATGGGCTATCGGCAGGTGCAGATCCGCTTCGTCGCGCCCAAGCGCTTTGCGGGCGTTTCCAAATTCTCGCCGCGCAAGATGCTGCACTTCGCGCTCGACGGCATCCTCGCCT
>CAMURM010000013.1 GCA_947097535.1 uncultured Selenomonas sp. | reverse complement strand
CCACGCCTTGGTATATATTGGTTTCCTACTTTATATGTATACACTAAAGGTGAAGCCTTGGAGTGGAACCGTATGAAATCGCGGCGCTTTTGCCGAAAGCTTTTTCCATTGTTTGATGTGGATAGTATCGAAGGATTAAAAGAGATTATTTCAAAGTGTACGTTTGATGGAGCGGTTTGCTATCGAATGTGTTATAGAGCGGCTCCGAATATTTTAGATTATATTAAGGTGGAAGAAATCGGGATAATCAATTAAAAATTTATTCGTTTGTTGGTTTTGTGAGGCTGTTGAAGTATGATTGAAGGAGAGCATGCTGTTAAAATAAGCAATTTTCCAATGGAAACGGGGGATACCCATGTACTACAATCTGATTGCAAGCGCAGAAGAGAGCACGGTGCTCGCGCAGTATGTTCGCGAGGAGCGTGCGCCGTATGCGGCGTATCAGTCGGAGGCGGCGCTTGAGCGGGCTTTGATTGCTCTGCTGGAAGAGGAAGGCTATACATATCTTCGGATTCATGACGAGGCGGAGCTGGTCGCGAATCTTCGGGAGCAGCTTTCGGCGCTCAATGATTATGCGTTCAGCGATGCGGAGTGGGAGCGGTTCTTCAAGGCGTCGATCGCGCCTGCGGGCGACGGCATTGCAGAGAAGACGCGGCGCATTCAGACGGATTACATTCAGAATCTTCGGCGCGATGACGGAACGACGAAGAACATCAAGCTGATCGACAAGGAGAACATGTACAACAATCGTTTGCAGGTCATCAACCAATATGCGGTGGAAGGCGGCGCGGACGCTCAAGCAGAGACGGCGGCGGCTCATGCGAACCGCTACGATGTGACGATTCTCGTCAACGGCTTGCCGCTCGTGCATTTGGAGCTGAAGCGGCGCGGCGTGGAGATTCGCCAGGCGTTCAATCAGATCAACCGCTATCAGCGCGACAGCTTCTGGGCGGGTGCGGGGCTGTATGAGTATGTGCAGGTGTTCATCATTTCGAACGGGACGAATACGAAGTATTATTCGAATACGACGCGTGCAAGTCATATTCGTGAGATGGATGCGGCGGGGCGCAGGGCGAGCAAGAAGACGAGCAACAGCTTCGAATTCACGTCGTTTTGGGCGGATGCGAGCAACCGCCTCATCACCGATCTCATGGATTTTGGACGCACGTTCCTCGCGAAGCATACCCTGCTCGCCGTCTTGACGCGCTATTCGATCTTTACGACGGAAGAGGTGCTGATGCTCATGCGTCCGTACCAGATTGCGGCGACGGAGCGCATTTTGTCGCGCATCAAGATCGCGTCGAATTACAAGACTTGGGGCAAGATCGAGGGCGGCGGCTATATCTGGCACACGACGGGCTCGGGCAAGACGTTGACTTCGTTCAAGACGGCGCAGCTTGCGGCAGGACTGCCGGATATTGACAAGGTGCTCTTCGTGGTCGACCGCAAGGATCTTGACTATCAGACGATGAAGGAGTACGACCGCTTCGAAAAGGGAGCGGCGAACGGCAATACGTCGACGCGCGTGCTCACGGGGCAGCTCGCGAATGATGCGGCGCGCATCGTCGTCACGACGATTCAGAAGCTCGCCATGTTCATCAAGCAGAACAAGACGCACGCGATTTACGGCAAGCATGTCGTGCTGATTTTCGATGAGTGCCATCGCTCACAGTTCGGTGATATGCACACGGCGATTGCGAAGGCGTTCAAGAAGTATCATATCTTCGGCTTTACGGGAACGCCGATCTTCGCGCCGAATGCGTCGGGCGCGGGCAAGCCTTCGGCGCGGACGACGCCGCAGCTTTTCGGCGACAAGCTCCATACCTATACGATTGTGAACGCCATCAACGACGGCAATGTGCTGCCGTTCCGCATTGATTACATCAACACGATGAAGAGCAAGGCGGAGATCGAGGACAAGGAAGTGCGTGCCATCGACCGCGAGAAGGCGCTCGCCGCGCCCGAGCGCATCCGTGCCGTGACGGAATATATCCTCGCGCATTTCGATCAGAAGACGATGCGCGGCAAGGCGTATTCGCTCAAGGGACAGCGCGTCTTGGGGTTCAATTCGATGTTCGCGGTCGCGTCGATTCCTGTCTGCATGAAGTATTACGAGGAGTTCAAGCGTCAGCTGGCAGCGGCGGGGCGCGACCTTGCGGTTGCGACGATTTTCAGCTATGCGGCGAACGAGGACGATCCCGAGGACGCTTTGCCCGATGAGGATTTTGATACGGCGGGGCTTGACCGCACGAGCCGCGACTTTCTTTCGGACGCGATTTCGGACTATAATGCGCGTTTTTCTACGAATTTTTCGACGGACGGGGATTCCTTCCAGAATTATTACAAGGATCTTTCTCAGCGCATGAAGAAGCGCGAGATCGATTTGCTCATCGTCGTCAATATGTTCCTCACGGGCTTTGATGCGACGACGCTCAACACGCTTTGGGTGGACAAGAATCTCAAGTACCATGGGCTGATTCAGGCGTTTTCACGCACGAACCGCATTTTGAATTCGGTCAAGACGTTTGGCAATATCGTTGCTTTTCGCAATCTGGCGAAAGCGACGGATGATGCAATCTCGCTTTTCGGTGATGAGAATGCCGAGAGCGTCGTGCTGCTGCGCGGTTTTCGTGACTACTACGATGGCTATGACGATGCGAGCGGCCGTCATCACAAGGGCTATGCGGAGCTTATCCTGGAGTTGCGCGAGAAGTTCGCTGTCGGTGAGCCGATCTTGGGCGAGCAGGCGCAGAAGGATTTCGTGCGCGTCTTCGGCAGTATCTTGCGCCTCAGGAACATTCTCACGGCGTTTGATGATTTCGAGGAGAATGATCCGCTCCTGCCGCCGCGCGATTTGCAGGATTACCAGAGCATGTACTTGGACATTCATCGCGAGATGACGGGTGCAGGAAATGCGGAGAAGGAGAACATCAACGACGATGTCGTGTTCGAGCTGGAATTGATCCGGCAGGTGGACATCAATATCGACTACATCCTGCTGCTCGTGGAGAAGTATCATGCATCGAACGGCTTGGATCAGAGCATCATCGGCGCGATTGACCGCGCGGTCGGCGCAAGTCCCGAGCTTCGGAGCAAGAAGGAGCTGATCGACGGCTTCATCAAGACGGTCAACACGAGTACGAAGGTGATGGAGGACTGGCGCACCTATGTCGATGCGGAGAAGGAAAAGGCGCTTGAGAAAATCGTGCAGGAGGAGAAGCTGAAGCCCGAGGAGACGGAGAAGTTCGTCCGAAGCGCGCTGCGCGACGGCAGGTTCAAGACGACGGGCACGTCGATTGATACGATCCTGCCGCCCGTTCGCCGCTTCGGCGGCGCTCGCGCCGAGAAGAAGGCGGGCGTCATTGAAAAGCTCAAGGAGTTTTTCGCGACGTTTATGGGGTTGGTAGAGGCGTGACGAGGGTGGCGCATCGTGACCTGCTAAAGATAAAAGCTGACTACAAAGAATCGGCTAGAATAGGTCAGAGTGCGAACGGGTGCGGGAAGCGGTCAGGAGGAGTCTTTCGCAAGCGTTTCAGATCCTTGCGAAACTGCGTGGTGGTTACGAGTGCAAGCATCGTTGTCCTCCGTATCTACATCCTTTAAGAGTTCAGACGGGGAATGATAGCGTTTCGCTTCAATCTTCCCGGACATGATGGCGCGCGCTTCCTGCATGGCGAGGAGCGTTTCCTTGTTGTATCGTGGTTGTTTCGGCTGGAAGGGAAAGCCGCCTTCCATGATGGATGCGTGCAGAAAGATATTGATGGCATCGGTGATGGATATGCCGAAGCTGGAAAAGACATCCTCGGCTTGGGCTTTCACAGCGGGCTCGATGCGCATGTTGATGGTAGCAGTTTTGGTCATAACACAATTTCTCCTTTCGGTCATTGTAATGCGGAAGTGAAGCAAATGCAAGATGAATTTTGACATTCTAAGAGGTAGCATATTGCTGGCTATTAAAAATTTTGTACTCATATGAATCATGATTTGATTATATTCCTTCAAAGGAATATAATCAAATATAAGGAGGCGCATGCTTGTGTTTGAGATGATATTCTTCGCAACGGACTCAGGTCATCAGCCTGTAAAAGATTTTCTTGATGATCTGAGTATCAAGATGAGGAACAAAGTTCTTGATAACCTCAAACATCTGCAAATTCATGGGCATCATTTACGTGAGCCATACTCTAAGCCGTTGGGAGATGGAATTTTTGAATTGCGTACACGATTCGGAAGTGATATTACTCGTGTGCTCTATTTCTTCTATGTCGGAAATCGGATTGTGTTGACACATGGCTTTGTGAAGAAGACACAGAAAACACCGTCGAAGGAAGTTGAACGCGCAAAAGAGTATCGTGCGATGTATCATAAGAGGGAGGAGAATAACCATGGATGATCTGGATCGTTATATCACAGAACAGATGAAAGATCCTGCTTTTCGAGAGGCGCATGAGCGAACACGTTTGGAGTTTGCGCTTACAGAGCTTCTTATTACTGCACGAATGGAGCAGGATTTGACGCAAAAAGAATTGGCAGAGAAATCCGGCGTTCGGCAGTCGAATATCAGCCGTATTGAAAAAGGGCAGGCGATGCCTTCTTTGGTAACGCTCGATAAGATTGCAAAAGCTTTAGGGAAGGAAGTACAAGTCAGTTTTGTATGATTGTTTCCTTGTGCGCCATACTTTGCATGAAAGCTCGGGCGGCGACAGGGATTTTTCTTGCGGAGGATGATATGAATCCACAAATCATAGAGGAAATCGAGCAGTATCTGCAAATGCATTTTTTTGATTTGGCTGGATTGCGTAAGGCAGGTATGAAGTTCTCTTATAACGGAGGTCTATACACCGGGCGCATTGGTCAGTTGCACGAAAAGCTGGATAAGATTCTGGCACATTTTGAGGATTCGTTCGCACAGCGGCTCATGAAATTGATTCGTGAAAAGGGCAGGGATGAGGTCGAAGTCTACAAGAAGGCGCAGCTTGATCGGCGCCTGTTCTCCAAACTCCGGCGGGACGTGCGCTATACACCGAGCAAGTGGCATATCCTGGCGATCATCATGGCTCTTGAGTTGGATATGAAGGAAGCGGAGGATCTCTTGCGTCGCGCCGGTTACGCGCTTTCTCACACGAAGAAGGAAGATGTGATCTTGCAGTATTTTATCGAGCGGGGGGAGTATGATATCTTCCTGATCAATGATGTGCTTGATTATTACGGCTTGCCGGTGCTCGGCGACAGCGCCGTGCCCTGATGGAATTGTCTCTCTGAGAACGACCGTGAAGAACCGCCTGCATGATAGACTTGACTCGTAGATATGGATGCGAGGAAGGCGGTGTGTGTGATGCTGGATATGGCGTTTCGATGCGATGAAGAGTTGGGCGAATGGGTGCCCTGTACGGAGGTGCGTGAGATCCATGCGCCGATCGAAGAGCTGCCCTGTGTGCTGACGCTTCCTTTTGAGAGTCAAGATGAGATGGAGGCGAGCAAGGTTTATGTGCTTTGCCCGCAGCATCGACGGCTGGAGGAGGTGGAGCAACGTTTGTCGCATGGCGTTCGCTCCGTATGCGGCTGTGAGATTTGTGGTTTATCGAGTTTTGAGATATTCGATTGGTCGCCGGGGCAATCAAAACCAGTCTATATTCCGTTTCGCTGGCGACTGTTCCAGCGTACGCCGGATGAACCGTTGAATGTTGCAGCGGATGTGGCGGAGATTCGCTGCGAGCGCGCCGGCGTGAGGCTGCGCTGGCATAATTTTGCCCTTTCGGCATGGGCCGTGCGGCGGCGTTGGGAATTCACACGCCTTCTGGTCGACGGAAAATGGCAGCCGTGGACAACGTGTACGGATGTCTTCATGCCGCCGAACGTTGTCGACTTGGTGTTCGAAGCACTGACAGAAGGCATCTATCGCCGCTATGGCATTCGACCGAGCGTCCTCAGTTCTATGACAGGCGAAAAGATGCTTACGGCATACATAGAGCGTCCGTTCGACATCCATATCGTCTACCTCAAAGGCTTCCTTGCGGAGGTTGTGAAGAATTTTGATGAGATGTTTCCCTATGAAGAGACGAATCCCTACCCGATCCTTTGCAAATGTCTTGGAATCCGACCGCCGAAGAGCTTGCGAAGAGCCTATACCTACAATCCCTATGCTATCATTTGGTACATGCTCCTGAGACAGCTGGGTCTGCAGGAAGTCTCGCTCATGCAGCCGTTTCTTGACATGGAATACGACTTTGCCGACATGTCGATTTGTGAATTTTATTTCGATCCAAAGACGCAGCGCGTGGAGCGGCATGAGGAAGATGAGCGCCGCTTGTGGCAAGCGCTGGAATATCACGCTCGTTGGCTGTGCGAACAAAAGGGGGAGAAGGCGCTTGCTGAATTCCTTTTGCGAAAGTATGTGTGGGGCGTGATAAGGCAATGTCACAGGGAGATTCTTTTGAAATTTCAGCGATACGGCGCGCAGTTGAGTGAGGCGGTCAAGCAGCTCCTGCTCTCTGAGGGGATGACGAGGTATGTGTGTGACGCGATCGCCTGGGAAGTCGAGGCGATCACTTCGGGAGATGAGCCGCAGAGGATTCTCTACAAGCCGGAGATCTTGCGTTATGAGTGTTGCGTCAATGGCTATGATTTCCGTCTCATCCACCATACGGATGAGCTCGCGCCCATCGGCATTGCTTTGCATAATTGTCTTGCGAGCTATCGCGATTATGTGATCGAGAAGGAATCCATCATCATTGCTGTGCGTCTGGGTGAGCGATATGTGGCATGCATCGAGGTGGAGCAGAGCGGCTGCATCGTGCAGGCGTTGGGGAAATGCAATCAGCGCCTGAAAGGAAGAATCCTGGCGATTTGCCGTGCCTGGGCGCAGTGCGTGGGGCTCTCTGTCGACGTCGACCATCTGGATGTGTTGGACGGAGATGAGGAAGCGGCGAATTTTATGGAAGAGCTTGTCATCACAGCGATTCCCTATCGACGTGCGATGGAAGAGGTGGCGCCGGAAGAGCTGGAAACCCTGCCGGAGGAGGAAATCGAGGCGGGGTATTATTGCTTGCTCGGCGAATATCTGGCGAGATCTGTGCGCTGCGCTGTCACAGCGCCGACATGGATGCGGTTCAGGGGTGAAATGGAGTATCTCATGTACGTCTTTCCTCGCGGCGAGCGGCTCTATCGGGCGGCTCTCGGCGGCTCGGTCGAAGCGGCGCGCGTCCTGGGGCTGCTCTATCAGCGCGGGCGCCCGATGCCCTGCGATGTAGGGCGTGCGCTCTACTGGCTTTCGTGGGCGGCGGAGCGCGGCGATGGCGAGGCGGCACTGGCGGCAGAGCGGCTGCAGCGTGCGATCGCATCGGGCAGGACAGAGCGTGATCTGGCGATTCTACGGGGAATAGAGCGACTGCATCGACGTTTTCCAAAGGGGAATTGCTTAATTGGGGCATAGCGATCGTCATGGATGATCTGCGAAAGTTGAGAGGGGCGACTCTTTTGTATTCGCAATCCCATACATACTTCACGAGTTTTGCGAGGTGTATGAAAGCGTTTAGTTTCTGTTTAGATATGGGAGGTATACTAAGCACATCAAAAGAAAAGAGGCGCATGCAAAATGGATTATTTGGTGTTGGCGGACAGAACGGTGAGCTTCTGGGTGCAGGCACATGTGGTGTCGCAGACATTATCGCCCCTGATGGTCGGCCTTTCCAAGGTGGGAGATATGGGGGCGGTCTGGATCCTTATCGGTACTGTGCTGCTGATGAAAAAGCGCTGGCGGCGTCTTGGCATTGCCGTTTTTATCGGGCTGCTCTTCAGCCTGCTCGTCGGCAACGGCATATTGAAGCATCTTGTCATGCGCGCCCGTCCCTGCATTGACTTCCCATGGATGCCTTTGCTCATCCAGGCTCCAACGGATTTTTCCTTTCCATCGGGGCACACGTTCGGCTCGTTTGTGGCAGCTACTGCCATCTTTTGCGGCGTGTCCCGTCGCTGGGGTGTAGCCGTACTCGGGCTTGCTGCAGGAATCGGCCTTTCACGTATTTATCTCTTTGTCCATTATCCGAGCGATGTGCTGGCGGGAGCACTCCTCGGCATCGTCTTTGGCACTTTGGCATGGCGTATCTCGGGCAAGGTCTTCGCCTCTTTGCCGCCCTCCTGGCGTGTTGAACCTCGGCTCGGAGAAATTCCTGTACCTGTTGAGAATCCTCGCTCATGAAGCCGTATCGCAAAGGCCGCCGCTTCATTCGTATAAAAGTGAAGGGAGCAAGAATCATGTTGGCAGAACGCAGTATCTTTTTGAAAAAGTTCATTGCTCATCCAATGCAGATCGGCAGTGTCACGCCGAGTACGAAGTACCTTGCACAAACAATGATGAAGAGGCTGGATTGGGAAAATGTAAAGCAGGTCGTAGAGCTGGGTGCTGGGACAGGCGTCTTTACATCATATATCGAGGCGCATAAGCGTCCGGACTGCCGCGCGCTCATTATCGAGCAGGACAAGCTGCTGCGCGAGAATCTGATGGAGCGCTTCCCTCGTATGAAATTTGGCGCACAGGCGGAAAATCTTCCTTTCCTCATGCAGAAGTTCGGCATGAGGAAGGCAGATTGCATTATCTCTGGACTTCCTTTCGCTGTGCTCGGCAAAGAGCTCAGTAAAAAGATTCTCTATGGCGTTTGCGAGTCGCTGAAAGAGCGTGGTGAGTTCGTCGCGTTTCAGTATTCGCTGCAAATCTATCCGCTGCTTCATCAGATTTTTCGTGAGGTGCGGCTCGGATTCGAGGTGCGCAATTTTCCGCCCGCATTCGTCTATCATTGCAGGCTGTGAGATTAGGGTGATGGACGGAGCAGCAAAAAGCCGCCGGGAAAATTCGGCGGCTTTTTGCATGTGGAAAGGCTTTATGCGTAATACATGCTCGCGTTGATGGAGGCGGCGAGGTCGAGTTTGTCCTTGAGCTTGAGCTTCTTCGGCTCGTTCTCGTAGTAGGTGATGCGACGCTTGATGAACTGTGTGTCGATGTTGCCCGTGCGGAAGTAGTTGTCTTCGAGAATCTTCTGGTGCAGGGCGATTGTCGTCTTGACGCCTTCGATGCGAAACTCGCTCAGGGCGCGCTCCATGATCTTGATGGCGTCGCCGCGCGTCCTGCCGTGGACGATGACCTTGGCGATAAGCGAATCGTACCACGGCTCGATCGTCAGTCCTGTCGTCACACCGCTGTCGAAGCGCACGCGCGGGCCGCTCGGCTCGTGCATGAAGGTGATGAGGCCGGGAGACGGCAGGAAGTTGTTGTCGGGGTCTTCGGCGTTGATGCGGCACTCGATAGCGTGGCCGCGAATCTTGATGTTTTTCTGCATGAGCCCGAGCGGCTCGCCGTCGGCGATTTGGATCTGGCGGCGCACGATGTCGACGCCCGTGACGGCTTCCGTGATGGCATGCTCGACCTGCACGCGCGGGTTGATTTCCATGAAATAGAACTTATTGTCGGCGAGGTCGAGCAGGAACTCGACGGTGCCGGCGTTCGAGTAGTGGACGCTCTTCGCTGCCTTGATGGCGAGGCGGCCGATTTCGCGGCGCATTTCTTCGGTGAGCGCGACGGACGGCGACTCTTCGAGGAGCTTTTGGTTGCGGCGCTGCAGCGAGCACTCGCGCTCGCCGAGGAAGAGCACCGTGCCGTAGTTGTCGGCGAGGATCTGCGCTTCGATGTGACGCGAATGCTCGATATAGTGCTCGAAGTAGTGGACGACCTTCTTGAGATCGACGAGCTGCAGGATATTCTTGAGATCCTCTTCGGAATGCGCGACGAACATGCCCTTGCCGCCGCCGCCCGATACGGGCTTCAAGATGACGGGGTAGCCGACTTCCTCCGCCGCTTTCAGAGCCATCTCGTTGTCTTCGAGCGGCGCGCTGCCCTTTGACATCGGTATGCCCGAAGGCGCCATGGCGGCGCGCGCCGCATCTTTGTCGCCGACGAGGCGCAGCGTCTCGGGCATGGGGCCGATCCAGACAATGCCGGCGTTCGTGACCATCTCAGCGAAGTCGGCATCCTCGGAGAGGAAACCGTAGCCCGGATGGATCGCTTCGGATTTCGTCTTGATTGCCGCCTCGAGTACGGCTTCCTTGTTGAGGTAGCTTTCCGTCGCGTCGGCGGGGCCGACGCGGTAGGTGAGGTCGGCGAGCTGGACATGCAGGGCATTCTTATCGGCGTCCGAGTAGATGGCGACCGCCTCAATGCCGAGCTCTTGACAGGCGCGGATGACGCGGACGGCGATCTCGCCGCGGTTGGCGATGAGGATTCTCTTGAACATAAGTGCAGCCTCCCGTTCGTTTCTTGTATGAGAAAATCTTAGACGATAACTTGCATTTATCAATGATAGCTTGCATTTATCGTGACAGACATATTCTAGCACGAGAATCGCCTTTTTTCAATGAAAAGAATCGTGTTTCTTATGGAAATCAGCTTGTATTTTTCATATTGTATATTGTTGTAGAATGTTATGAATATTATTCGGCGGCAAGATGGCAGGCTGCGCTCTGACAGCCTTGCCGTAGGCGATTCGAGCGTCTTGCTTTGAGGAACCACGGATAGAAAAAGCAGCTCGAACGCGTTGATCGAGCTGCTTTTCCTGCTGTCAAGAGCGGCGCACTTTTGCCGGAAAAGTGCGCCGCTGTGTGCGTACAATCGCTTCGCGTTCAGCCTTTGAGTCCCGAGCCTGTCAGCGGTACGACGACGCGGTAGTTGTCCGGCTTTGCCGTGCCGAAGATCTGCATGGCGCCGGCGAGGGCAGCGGCGCTCGTCGTTTCCACATAGATGCCGCGATGACCGAGCAGTTCCTTGCACTTCACGATGTCCTCGTCGTCGACGATGAGTACGTCACCGCCGCTGTTCGTGACGGCGGCGATCATATCGTGCAGGCGTTTGGGCGCTTCGATGCGGATGGATTCGGCGATCGTCTCCTTCTTTGGATTCGCGGGGAGCTTGTTGAACGCCTCGTAGAGCGGGGCGCAGTTCTTGCTTTGCACGGGCATGAGGCGCGGCAGGCGGCCGATCTCGATGAAGCCGTAGTAGAGGCCTAAGAGCATTGTGCCGTTGCCGACGGGCATGAAGATGTACTCGGGCACGCTCTCGCCGAGCTGCTCGTAGATCTCGTATGCCATCGCCTTCATGCCCTCGAAGAAGAGCGGGTTGTAGACGTGTGAAGCGTAGTAGGCGTCGCCGAGGTTCTCCTTGACCGTCTGGCACGCGCCCATGCGACCGCCCTCGGTCTTGACGATCTTGGCGCCGTAGGCGGCAATCTGGCGCAGCTTGTCGGGCGAAGTTTCCTTCGGGACATAGACCGTGCAGTCGATGTTCGCCGCCGCCGCGTGCGCGGCGATGGAAGCGCCGGCGTTGCCTGCGGAGTCGAGGGCGATCTTGTCGATGCCGACGTGGTGGATCTCGTTGATCAGCGTGTAGGCGCCGCGGTCCTTGAAGGATCCCGTCGGCAGGAGGTTCTCCGTCTTCAGCAGGTATTCGATGGCATCGATCTTGATGCTCAAGAGGTCGGTGCGCATGTGCCCGATCGTGATGTCATGCACGGTCTCCTCGTTTGCCGATTTGTTCAGATGGAACATGCCGCCGCATTCGCAGCGGTAGTTCATCGAGCTGATGGGATATTTTTTCTTGCACTTTTCGCAGTAGAAATACATGGAGCATCCCGCCTTCCGTATAATATGGTTTTCGTCCTGTCGGATATTTCCTTCGTATTGGTAGTATTCGCTTTTTTCCGCGCATTTCCTTTTCCTGCACAAAGTTTTTCGCGCAGAGACCGGAGTCGCTCTAAGAGAAAATTAAGAACGATTCAGAATCGACGGAGTGAAAATATGGTTGGCAAAGGCGGAGAAATGATGTATCATAGCACGTGAGAGGATTTTGCGTGACCTTTATCTTTTTATTTCAGGGGCAGGAGTCCTAATATGGGAGAGAAAAAGGAGAGAGTCCTCTTTTTTAGCGCCTGCCGCAGCCTGTTTTTGGGAGAGGATTATGACAAACAAGATTTATGCGCTGATCGGGCCCCACGCCTCGGGTAAGACGGTGCTGATCGACAAGCTCATGCAGCTCGGGATTCACTACATTCCGCTGTATACGACGCGGCAGCCGGGAAAGATTGACTCCGATGAAAGATTTTATCGCTTCGTCAGCAAGGCGGAGTTCTTCAAGCAGGAGTTCGTCGTGCGCGTCACCTACAAGGGCGATTATTACGGCATCCTGAAGAAGGATGTTCTTTCGGCGCTGCAGGAGCATAAGATCAGCCTCTTGATGCTGGAGGCAAACGGCATCAAGCAGCTCACACGCCTTTTGAAAGAGAACTTCGAGACGATTTTCCTCATGGTGGACTATCTGACGCTCGTCGAGCGCATGATCCGCCTCGGACATAAAAATAATGAAATAAAGTATCATTTGGAATACGCAGAGAACAATAATGAGTTCGATAACTGGAAGAACGCCACGCATGTCGTGAAAATCAAGAGTGCGAAGGATCCGGGCACTGCGTTCGCTCAAGTTTTGGCGATCATGGGGCTGATGCAGCTCCTGCCGCCGGAAAAGCTCAAGGAATGCGTGCAGTAAAGGGGCAGCCTGCAAGGGCTGCTTCTTTATTTTTCAGAGAATTACCATGAAAGTCCAAGAAGTCAAGCCGTAGGCGCAGACTGATTGGCTCTTTCATGTAAGGGCGGCGCACAATGTCCACAAAGTGGACGTTTGTGCGTGTAGTTTACACTGCCAACAATATTATGGTTTTTGATTGACACGTTAAAGGCCTCATGTTATCATATAATAAAAATTTCATATGATTGAATTAGGTGTCTTTGGACTTAATAGGGAATTTGGTATAAGCCAAAGCGGTCACGCCACTGTAACAGCGAGCGACTTTGCAGAAGAACGCATAGCGTTTTTAGTCACTGAGATCTTTCTTGGGAAGGCGCAAAGAAACGATGAACTGAAGCCAGGAGAACTGCCTGATTGACAATCGCCGATAGACCTGCGAGTGACGGGGATGGAGATTTTGTATACATGGATGCTCACGCTGTACCTGAGTTTATCAGGCAGGGTGTCTTTGTATAGCCTAGATTAAAGTCCGGTTCCTTGGTGGAAACGGACTTTTTGTGTGGAGAAAAGCGGGATGCCGGCTCATTGCGAATGCACCGCTGCCTGTGCATAGAGTGCATCGAATCGTGTATAACGAGTATGAGAAATACGAGCAGAATCGAAATCCGAAGTTGGAAGAGAGGCTTTTGTGGGGGGGTGATTGCAGGAGCGAAAGACGATATGCGTTTGATCGTATCCAGATTGGCGATGATCTGGAGGAATCTGTGAGAAGTTATTTTGAAAGTTTAAGGAAACGCTGATAAAATGAAGTCGCCCAGATTTGCGCAGATGCGCTGTAT
>CAMURM010000012.1 GCA_947097535.1 uncultured Selenomonas sp. | reverse complement strand
GCCCTCCGCATCCTTCGTCTTCGTCACATGTGTCCACTGGATGTTCTTGCCGATCATATTGCTCAAAGAGCCGACGAGCACGGAGCTGTCGATGTTCGACACGAGTTTCGATACATTCTCGAAGCCCTTGACCATCTGTGTCATCTGCTCAAGCGACGAGAACTGTGCGAGCTGGGCGATGTACTGCGTGTTGTCGTCCGGGCTCAGAGGATCCTGATGGCGGAGCTGCGTCACGAGAAGCTGCAGGAAGGCGTCCTTGCCGAGAGAGTCGGTACGCTTCCCGGCCTTCGTATTCTGCGAGGCTTCGTACTTGGCACGATCGTACTTCACACCGTCCACTGTGATGGTGTTGAGATTCGTTCCATCCATTCAAATTCTCCTTTCTTCTATTGTCTTTCTGTCATCATATACGGTAGTCGACGCCGTCCTGGGCGAGCACGCCCTGACCGCCTTCTGCGGCGGCAAGCGCCTGCTGCTCCTCTTCAAAGGAAGCGAGAGCCTGCCGTGCATCGCGTCCCTGGCTGCTGCCCTGGCCGCCCTGCTGTGCGTAGTAAGCGTTTGCATCCTGCTGACCGTTCATCAGCGAGCTGTCGCTGAGTCCCGCGTAGACGCCGACGTTGTCGACCTTGAGTCCCTGCGCCTGCAGCTCGTGCTTGAGCTGGATCATCGAGGTCTCGATGATCGCGCGCACAGCGGCATTATCCGTATGGAACGCCGCATTCACCACGCCGCTTGCGGCAACGGAAACCTTCAGCGTCAATTCGCCGAGGTGCTCGGGCTTCAGGCGAATGACCATCTCCGTCTGCTCGGGCAGGCGCAAAAGTCTTGCCTGCTCGACGATCTGGCGCGCCACCTCGTAGTCCTTCTGCGGCATCGTCGGTGCGGCCGGCTGTGCCGGCGCTGCTTCATCGAGCGCCGCTTGGAAGGATACGGCAGGGTTTGCCTGCGCTGCGGGATGCAGCTCACGGCTTTCCTGCGGCTTTGCGGCTTCGGCAAAGAACGGCATGGCAGATGCCATCTTCGTCCTCGCTGTCCCCTCTGCCAGCGGCTGCTGTACCTCATCCGCCGTTTTCTGCTCCTTCGAGCCCTGCTGTCCGAAAAGGCTTGCAAAACCATCGTCTGCGGAGCTGTCCGCGAGATCCTGCCCGTGCGCCGCATCGGACGGCTGCTGTGGCAAAATCTTGACATCGAGCGTTTGCGGCGACGGAGCATCCTGCTGGCCTGCAGGCTGTACCTGCTGCGAAGCTGCGGACGCGGCCGGCTCCTGCGCCAATGTGCGAAGAAGTGCAGCGGGCAGCACGCCTGCGGCAGCATTTGCCGTCTGGCTAGCCTGCGGCGCTGCGGGCGCGGCGTTCATCGGCTCCTGTGCCAATGTGCGAAGGAGCGCATCGGGCAGCACGCCGTCGGCTTCTCCCGCTGTCGGATTCGCCTGCGCCATTTGCTGCACGGCGTCAGCCATCAGATTTACCTGCACCGTTTGCTGCACGGCGTCAGCCGTCGGCTTCAGCGTCTGCGGCTGCGGCAGGGTTCTGCTCGCAAGTGCCTGCAGCAGATCCGGCGCCTGCGGCGCTTCATTCTGCGCCAATAAGGCGGCGATATTGCCGACCTTCAGCGCGTTGTTCTGCTGCGGTGCCGTCGCTTCAGCCTTTGCATTTATGCCGGGCTGTGTCCCTGCCAAGATTGCCGCATCTTTCGCGGCTTCCTCCTGCATGGGAACTGTCTGCAGCGGCTATGCTGTCGCTTGCTCCGGCTCCCCCGTCGGCACGACGGCTTCGCCTGCAGCAGCGGGCATCACCTCAGAGACCGTGACCTGCGGCCTCAGCTGCGCTCCTGCAAGAGACGTCGGTGTGTTCTGCGCCGCCTGCAGCACGGAAGCCTCCATATCTGCGGCAGCCGTCTGCATTGCTTTTGCTTCAGCTTTTGCTTCAGCGTTCGCACCTCCGACCGCTGCGCTTTTCTCGACCGTCTGCACGGTCACTTCGGCTTTTGCCGACGCTTCGTCAGCTTCGGGAGCCGTCTTGTCCGACGTTGCCTGCTGCGAGGCAGCAAGCGACGCGGCCAGGGAATCATTCCCCGCAACATCCGCCTTTCCTGCAGTGCCTTGCTTCATGCTCTTGAGCTTTGCAAGCGCCTTGTCAAAGGACGGATTCTTTGCCCCGCGCTCGGCCGCTGCTCCCGCTTGCTTCACGGGTCTTACGGCGTCGGCGGCATTCGCCTTCGCCTGTGTGCTCGGCGCGGGTGCAATGCTCATGAGATTCGTTTGTACGTTATTCATCTTATTCACCTCCTTTCAAGGGGATTCTAAAGCATCAGGCATAGCCTGTCTGCCAGTCTTTTCATTGTGCAGTCTGCTCCGCCGGCGTCGGTACTCCCTCGTTCATCTGACTGTTGTCGCCGCCCTGCGTGCCCTGGCGGTCGAGCGGCGAGATGACTTTCTTCGGCACGCCCGTATACATGAGCTTCGTCAGGCGCGCCGACTGGTCGGCATCCATCGCCGCGAGCGTCTTCGCCGCCTGCGATTCATCCATCTTCTGCAGAATGGCGACGGAGAGATCGTCGTCGAGATCCTTCATGACCTCGGCCGCCTGCTGCGGCTTCATCTCGTTGTAGACGCGTGCGAGCTTCGAGACACGCTTCTTTTCCTGCGCCTCGCGCTCCTTCATCTGCTTCTCGATCTCTTCCTTCGTCAGAACCTTGGGCTTCGATGTCCCCTTATCCTTGTTGGGATCCGGCTTGCTGTCGACGAGCTCTTCTTTCGGCTTGCCCACAGCATCCTTCTGCGGTGCCTCGGCAGTCTCGGGCGCCGGCTTCACGAAGAACTCGCCTATGACAGGCATATCGTATAATTTCATCTTTTCATTCATCGTACTCGTGTCGAAAATCTGCAGGTACACGCCGAGCAGGAAGCCTCCCGCGACGAGCACGAGCAGCAAGATGGCTGCGAGTGCAAACTTGACGATCTTCTTCATATCGGGCCTTGGCTCCTTTCGGGACTGTGCGAGCCCTTCGCAAAGGAAAAGCCCTTTTTCGTTCCCCGCATCTGCTGCTTATTGGTAGAGGTCGAGAACCTTGTTCACATAGTTCTGCGTCTCCGCATAGGGCGGCACGCCATTGTGGTCCTTGACCGCCTGCGGTCCTGCGTTGTAAGCGGCGATCGCCTTCTTCATGTCGCCGCCGAAGGTGTCGAGCATCTGCTTCAGGTAGTGTGCGCCGCCCTCGATGTTCTGCTTCTCGTCGAAGGGATTGACGCCGAGCGCCGTCGCCGTATCGGGCATGAGCTGCATGACACCGACGGCGCCCGTTTCTGACACCTCGTTCTGGTTGCCGCTCGACTCCGCTTCCGCCACGGCGGCGACAAGGCGCGAATCAAGGCCGTACTTGGCGGCAGCCTCGCGGATGAAACGCGCCGTCTCCGCTGAGGCAGCGCTCAATGCCACAGGCTCGCTGCCCGCCGCCTGCACGCCCTCCGTCTGCGCTGCGTCGGCTGCAGCAGGCTGTACGGCCGCTGCAGCGGGGTTCTTCTTGAGCTCCGCCGTCAAGGTGCGCTGGAAATCAGGCATCGCGCCGGGCACGGGACCCTCAATGCCAAATCTTCTCTGGATTTCCGATATTCTCGCCTGTATCGCTTCAACGCCCGAAAGTTCCATCGCGTCCATTCTCCTTACCTTATGTATTCATGCCCCGCATATAGAGCTGCAGGCCGATCTCATCGAGCAACTTCTGTTCTTCGAGGAGCGCCTCGTCCTTATACTGTTGGAGCCTCTTCGCCTTGAGCTGTTCGATGCTCTTGAGCTTGTTCATGAGCGCCAGGAGCACGCGCAACCTCTTCTGGCGTTCCGCACGGCTTCTTAAGATCTGATCCTGCTGGCTTTCGATCTGCTCGCGCTTCCATGTAAAGAAGCTGTTGAAGGTCAGGAGGCGACCGAGCGAAATCGTATGGCCGTCCGTCAGCCGATCATAATCCTGCCTGCCCTGCTGCATCTCATGCAGGAGCTCTGCGAGCCGTTCCTTGTCCGCTTCGAGCTTCCTCGAGGCCTCCGCGAACATGACCTCTGCCTCGTCCTTCTTCGAGCGCGTGACCTTCAGCAGGGTTTCCAGCTTAAATCGAAACCGCTTCATCGGACGCACCCCTCATCATATTGCTTCCAGCGTTCTTTCCGTCTCCTCGTAGGAGCTTTTCTCGAAGATGCCCTGGCAGAGGAAGTCGTTGATGGCGTCGATCTTGGCGACCGCCGTATCAATCTTCTGGCTTGAGCCTTTGACGTAGGCACCGATGTGGATGAGATCCTCGGCTTCTTTATAGACCGCCATCATGGCTCGCAGCCCCTGCGCCGCCTTCAGATGCGTGTCGTCGACGACCTCGTTCATGACGCGCGAGACGCTCGCCAGCACGTCGATGGCAGGGAAATGGTTCTGCGCGGCAATGGCGCGCGAGAGGACGATGTGACCGTCGAGGATGCTTCTGACGGCGTCAGCGATCGGCTCGTTCATGTCATCGCCGTCGACGAGCACGGTGTAGATGCCCGTGATGGAGCCTTTGGCGCTCGTGCCCGCGCGCTCCAGGAGGCGCGGCAGGAGAGCAAAGACCGACGGTGTATAGCCGCGCGTCGCCGGCGGTTCGCCGATCGTCAGCCCGACCTCGCGCTGCGCCATGGCGAAGCGCGTGACCGAGTCCATCATGAGGACGACGCGCTTGCCGCGGTCGCGGAAGTACTCGGCGATGGCGGTCGCCGTCATCGCGCCCTTGATGCGCACGAGCGCCGGCTTGTCCGAGGTCGCGACAACGACGACGGAGCGCTTCAGCCCTTCCTCACCGAGGTCGCGCTCGATGAACTCCTTGACCTCACGGCCGCGTTCGCCGACGAGCGCGATGACGCTGATATCGGCTTCCGTATTGCGTGCGATCATCGAGAGAAGCGTCGACTTGCCGACGCCCGAGCCCGCCATGATGCCGATGCGCTGCCCGTCACCGAGCGTGATGAGCCCGTCGATGGCGCGCACGCCGACGTAGAGCGAGTCATGGATGCGCGGGCGTTCCAGCGGCGACGGCGGATCCGCATGCAGCGGATATTCCCGCTTGCAGAGCAGCGGCCCCTTGCCGTCGATCGGCTCACCGAGGCCGTCGAGGACGCGCCCGAGGAGTTCCGGCCCCACCTGCACCTGCAGGGTCTTCTGCGCGGAAACAACCTCGCAGCCCGGCCCTATGCCGCGCATCTCGCCGATGGGCATCAAGAGAACCTTGCCGTCGCGAAAGCCCACGACCTCTGCCGGGATCGGTTCGACCTGCGGGAAGCGCGACTTCACGTAGCAAAGTTCGCCCATGCTCACATTCGGCCCTGCCGACTCGATGACGAGGCCGATGACCTGCACGATCTTGCCGCTCATCTTGATCGACTCGCAGACATCGGCAGCGTCGGCGAACTTGCGCACGTTGATGCGCAGCTTGCCGTCTCCCGTCAGAACCGCGTCGCCGCCGTCCTCGAAGACATCCTGCGGCGCCTCGTCCTCCCATGATGAAGTTTCCCATTCAGAAGCTGCTGCAGCTTCCTGCAAGTCATTCATAAACACACATCCTGTATCGCTTTCTTCACGAGCTCGATCTGCGTCGCGAGCCGCGCGTCGACGTTGCCGTTCGGCGTCTCGATCACGCAGTCGCCGTTCTGCAGACTCGCGTCCGACTTGATGAAGAGAACAGCCTGCCCTTCAAGCATGTGCTGGAACTCTGACTGCGCCATGAGCACGAGCTCGTAGGCGTCGGGCGCGATATGAACGATGACCTCCGCCTGGTCGCGCACCTTTATCAGAGCCTTGCGTACGAGCGGCAGAATGATCTGCGGCGCGTCGATGAAGTGCTGCGGCAGGATGCGCTCGACGACGTGCATCGCAATGCCCGTGACATCTTCTTCCGCCATCTGGAGGTAGACCTTGCGCGCGTCGAGCGCCGCCTGCATCAGAGCCTGCGCCTTCTCATTGGCCGCCGCGAGGATGTCCTCGCAGTCCGCCGCCGCCTTCTCCATGCCGTCCTTATGCCCTTCGCGGAAGCCTTCTTCCCTGCCCGCCTCGCGTGCTTCTTCCTTGATCTCCTCGGCGAGCCTGCGCGCATCATTTTCGCTGCGCTCGCTCGCATACTCGGCGTCCTGCACCATGATCATGCACTTCTCGCGCGCCTCTTCGAGCAAAGTCTCCGCCTTGAGCTCCTTTTCCTTCACATACTCCAGGCGCTCCGCGAGGGATTCCTCCGTCACGCCCTCAAGCTCCTTCGGCAGTACCTTGGGCTTCGGCGGCGGAGGCGGCGGCTCAACAACGCGGGCTTCTTCCTGCCACAGCGTGGTTCTGATTATCCTAGACAATCATCTCGTCACCCTTTCCGCGTGCAACGACGATCTCACCCTTGTCCTCCAGGCTGCGGATGACGTTGACGACCTTCTGCTGCGCCTCTTCGACGTCGCGGATTTTGACAGGTCCCATGAACTCGATCTCTTCGCGCAGCATGTCGGCGGCGCGCTTCGACATATTCTTGTAGACCTTGTCGGCGACTTCCTTCGGCGTCGCCTTGAGGGCGAGCGACAGATCCTTCGTATCGACCTCGCGCAAGACCATCTGCAAGGAGCGGTCGTCGAGCATGACGATGTCCTCGAAAACGAACATGAGGCGCTTGATCTCTTCCGTGAGCTCGGGGTTGTCGACCTCGAGCGTCTCCGTGATCGTCTTTTCCGTCGTGCGGTCGACGCGGTTCAGGATCTCGACGACCGCCTTTACGCCGCCCGCGGACGTGAAGTCCTGCGTGACGAGCGAGGAAAGCTTGCGTTCCAAGACCTTCTCCACCTCTCGTATGATGTCCGGCGACGTGCGATCCATCGTCGCGATGCGCTTCGTGACCTCCGCCTGCTTGTCGGGCGGCAGAGAGCCCATGAGGATCGCCGCCTGATCGGGATCGAGGTACGCCATGATCAGGGCGATCGTCTGCGGATGCTCGTTCTGGATGAAGTTCATGAGCTGGCTGGGGTCGGTCTTGTGCAGGAAGTCGAAAGGACGTGCCTGCAGGCTCGCCGTCAGGCGGCTCAGGATCGCCTTCGCCTTCTCCGCGCCGAGCGCCTTCTCCAGAATGTTCTGCGCGTACTCGAGTCCGCCTGCCGACAGATAGCTCTTCGCCATGAGCATTTGGTAGAACTCGGTGATGACCGCCTTCTTCTGCTCGGGCGGCACCTTCTTCTGATTCGCGATCTGCAGCGTCACGGACTCGATCTCTTCCTCGTTCATATGCTGGAAGAGAAGCGCCGAGCTTTCGGCGCCGAGCGCGATGAAGAGGACTGCCGCCTTCTGTCGCCCCGTGAGGGGTGAATTCTTTTGTTCAGCCATATCAATCATCCCCCGCAAGCCACTGCTTGACAAGCATAGCGGCATCTTCCGGCGTGTGCATGATCATCTCTTCGATCGCCTGCATCTCGCTGAGCTGACGCTGCTCTTCTTCCGTAAGCTCTTCCTGCGTGACTTCGCCCGCTTCGATCTGCGCGGCGCGCTCTTCGGCGAGGCGCTGTCTCTCGAGCTCTTCCTGACGGCGCTGCTCTTCGATGGCCTCCTGTTCGAGGCGCTTCTTGCGGCGGTACATGAGGATGCTGCCGACGATCAGAGCGAGAACGAGCAGGAAGGCTGCGAGCTGCAGGTAGAATTCACGGTCGAGTCGATCGCGCTCCGCCTGCTCGTCGGCGAGCTTCTTGTCGCGCGCTTCCGTGCTGAACGGCAAAGGCTCGACGGAGACCGTGTCGCCGCGATCCGGGTTGATGCCGGCAGCCGAGCGCACGGAGCGCAGGATGCTCTCCTGCTGCGCCTGCGTCACATCGTCGTTGACGAGGACGGCGACCGTCAGGCGGCGAATCGAGCCGGGCGAGGCGATGACCTTGCGCTTCTCCTCGTTGACCTCGTAATTCGTCGTATTCTCCTTGCGCTCATACTGCGCCTGCGAGTTGTTGTTCTGCTCGGCATAGCCCGGCACATTGGACTGCGTGCCCGCCGGACCGCCCGGCTGCGTCGAGGTGCCCGCATAGCTCTCGCTCGTCGTCTGCTGACTGCGCACGATGCCCGACTCGTCGACGACCGGCGTGTAGACCTGCGAATCCGTCGTCTTTTGATCGAAGTCGAGCTCGACGCTGATGCGCACGAACGACTTTCCTTCGCCAAGCGATGCGTCGAGCAGGCTCTGGACATTCTTCTGCAGATTGTCCTGAACCTTCTTCGTCATCTCCATCTGCGTCAGCGTCTTCTGCCCGACACCGTCGTCGTTGTTCTCATCGGGATCGTTCAAGATCTTGCCCGACTCATCGACGATCGTGATGTTCTCGGGCGTCAATGACTGCACGCTGTGCGCGACGAGGTTCACGATGCCCTTGATTTCCTTCTTGGACAACTGTGCGTTCGCCTTGAGCTTCAGCATGATGGAAGCTGTCGCCGGCTTTTCGTTCTTCTTGTAAAGGCTGTCCTCCGGCAGGACGATATGCACGCGTGCCTTCTCGACCGAATCGATCTGTTCGATCGTGCGCGTGAGCTCTCCCTGCAGTGCCTGCAGGTAGTTGACCTTGTTCTGGAACTCCGTCACGCCGAGCTTGCTGTCGTCAAAAAGTTCGAAGCCCTTGTTGCCCCTCGGCAGCCCCTCGGCGGCCAGGTCCAGGCGCGTGCTGTCGACGCTCTTTGCCGGGACGAGGATCGTCGTCCCCTGACCGCCTTCCTGTATCTCGTAATCGACCTTGTTCTCCTTGAGCTTCGCCGCGACTTCGCCGGCGTCCTTCGCTTCCATATTCGTGAACAAGGGCACCATATCCGGCTTACCGCCATAGATGATGCTGCCGGCAACAATGGCGATGAATACGAGAGCCGCCGCACCGATGATCATGTATCGCTGCCGCTTGCTGTAATTATTCCAGAGCTCCAGGTAGCGCTCTTTCCACTCTGCCATTTTCTCAATCCCTTCGCCTCAATGTGCTTGCCGAGTCTCTCGCGAGACTCGGTCGGTCGTTCCCCTTCAAGGCTCAGACCTGCATGCGCATGATCTCCTGATAGGCCTCGACGGCACGATTGCGCACCTGCATCGTGAGCTGCGTGGCTATTCCCGCCTTCTCGCTCGCGATGACGACCTCGGACACATCGGTAATGCGCCCCGCTGCAAGTTCCATATTGAGTCGCTCAGAATTCTTGATCAAGCCGTTCACTTCGCCGAGGGAATCCTTCAGAAACTCACTGAAGGGCTTTTCCTCGCGCTGTTCGGTCTCTCCCAGATGGCTCGTGCCGGTCATTTGCACCGGCGTCATTTGTAGCGCTTCCACCTGCATGTTCTTCCCACCTCGATCCATAACCGCTGACTACATTCCCGGCGCCTCGTCATGCGCCCTTTACTTGCCGATGTTCAAAGCGCTTTGCGCCATGCCCTTCGCGGCGTTGATGGCGGTCGCATTCGCCTCGTAGGCGCGCGACGCCGTGATCATATCCACCATTTCCTGTACGATGTTGACGTTCGGACGCTCGACGTAGCCATCCGCATTCGCATCGGGATGACCGGGGTCGTAAACCAGGGGGCCCTGCGAGCGATCCTCTTCGATCTTCATGGCGCGCACACCGTTACCCGCCTGATGATCGAGTTTCTGACGCAAGGTCGAGGCAAAGTCTTCCTTGCCCCTCTCGCGCGGCTGGAAAACAACGTAGCGCCTGTGATACGGCCCGCCCTCGACCGAGCGCGTCGTATTCGCGTTCGCGATATTGTTCGAGATCACATCCATGCGCAGGCGCTCCGCCGTAAGGCCGGAAGCGGACGCGTCGATTCCTCCAAACATGCTCATCTTTCTGCTCTCCTTATTCCTTGCATCATCCGATTTCCTTCAAGCTCATGCGCAAGCCGGCTCACTGTCCGTTGATGACACTGCGCATCTGCGAGAACTGTCCTCCGACCTGCCTTGCCAGGGCATTGAAGTAAAGACTGTTCTTTGCCAGCGATGCCATTTCAACATCAATATCCACATTGTTGTTGTCATAGCGCATGGATGAGGACTGATCAAGTTCGATTTTTGCCATCGCCCTGCCCCGAAGGCCAACAGACATGTGGCGGTCATTCGTGCGAACGATCTTCAGTCGCCCCGTAGCATCAAGATCAAGTTCCTTCGCGAGAAGATCCTCAAAGATGACATTGCTCTTCTTGAAATTCGGCGTGTTGACATTGGCGATGTTGTGGCTGATGACCTCCTGACGAAGGTTCGCCGCCCCCATACCGCGCTGCATGACGTCAAGCGCCCGGTTGCCTACAATCTGTTCCAGCATTGCGGTTTTCCACATCCTTTCTCCTCAACTTTTCTAAATTTCGACAGAAATAGGAAAAATCCTCTCCCTCTGATCTTCTTTTTCAATCTTTTTCTAAAACATGAAACCCGCCACCCATGCACGCGTCCTGCCGCTTACCCGGACAGCTGCTTTGCAGACATCGAGAGCACCTCACCGAAGGCAGGCGGACGGTCTGTACCATCACCCGAGCAGTCGGGATTCCACAGGAAGGCACACAGAACCATTGCTCAAATTTATCTGCAGTCACTAACAAATTTATCCAACATAATTTTGCACTTTCTATTCTACCATAAAACAGAAAAGGATTCACTCCATTTCTCACGTTTTTTTAACGACCGTAAGATAGTCCTATAAGATCCATGAGAAAAGGAGCAGGGATATGCCCGCAGCACACCCCTGCTCCTTCCGTCTCATTCAGTTTTCCACCCGCTGAAGCTCTTCGAGCAAGTAGGGATTGAGCACCTTGATGTGCGTCCCCTTCATGCCGAGGGACTTCGACTGGATCAAGCCCGCCGACTCGAACTTGCGCAGCGCATTGACGATGACGGAGCGCGTGATCTTCGCGCGGTCGGCGATCTTCGAGGCGACGAGGAGCCCTTCCGAGCCTTCGAGCTCGTTGAAGATGCTCTTCGCCGCCTTGACCTCCGAGAAGGAGAGCGTCGCCAGAGCGATCTGCACCGTCGCCTTCTTGCGCGCTTCGATCTCGATCTGCTGCGTGCGGTCGCGCAGCATTTCCATGCCGACGACCGTCGCGCCGTACTCGGCGAGGATCAGATCAGCCTCCGTGAAATCCTTGTCATATTTGGCGATGATCAATGTGCCGATGCGGTCGCCCACGCCGTAGATGGGCACGATCGTCGTGTTCTTTCCCTCAAATCGACAGTCCGTATCCTCCGTGAAGGCGCAGATTCCCGTCTTTGACTTCAAGTTCGGCGATGTTTCGTCCATCTTCAAGAGCCAGCTCACATATCGCTTGGGGAAGTTCCCCTGCTGCACGACGTTCGCAAGCATCAAGTCGCACTCGAAGTCATCGATGAAGGCATGACCGAAGATCTTCCCCGCCTTGTTCACAATATAGACATTCGCATCAATCACCACGCTCAGAACGCGCGATATGCTGTCGTACTCGACGTTTTCCGCGCGCTGCAGCAGACGATTGATCTTCCTCGTTTTTTCCAATAATGTCGCCATGCAAATTCCATTCCTTTCCCCACGGCAATACGACTTCCAAATTCAGGCTTTCACCCGCACCTACATTTTAACACATTTTTCTAAATAATCAAAGATGAGGGAAAGAAATGATGAATTTTTTAGAAGTTTTCTGGAAAATTCGCAGAAAAGATCTCTCTCATCCCAAAGCGGCGACCGCCTCGCGCATCACCTCACCTAAAGAATCATGAATCACAAGCTCCGCCTCAGCGTCCGCCTGCGTCGCCGTCTTGTTGATGAGGACGAGATGCCTGCCGCCGAAATAGCGCAGCAGCCCCGCCGCCGGATAGACGACGAGTGAGGTGCCGCCGAC
Organism: uncultured Selenomonas sp.; assembly: GCA_947097535.1. Taxonomy (GTDB): domain Bacteria; phylum Bacillota; class Negativicutes; order Selenomonadales; family Selenomonadaceae; genus Selenomonas. The sequence continues at coordinate 1,700 of CAMURM010000012.1, read as the reverse complement.
GATCAGCATGTCCGCCGCGGCGATCTCCCGCACGGCGGCATCGAGCACGGCTTCATCGAGGCTCTCCTCGTAGAGCACGACGTCGGGCTTGACCGTGCCGCCGCAGCGCGTGCAGTGCGGCACGCCCTCGCTCGCCATCAGGAAGTTTTCGTCGTAAAGCGCATGGCAGTCCATGCAGTAGCTGCGCCGAATCGAGCCGTGCAGTTCCAGGACGCGCGACGAGCCCGCCAGCTGGTGCAGGCCGTCGATGTTCTGCGTGATGACCGCCTTGAGCTTGCCCATGCGCTCAAGCGTGACGAGCGCCTTGTGGCAGTCGTTGGGCTTTGCCTCCATATAGACGAGCCGCTTGCGGTAAAAGTCGAAGAACTCCTCGGGGCAGCGCACGAAGAACGAGTGCGAGACAAGCTGCTCGGGAGAGACATGCTGTGCGAGCATCTCGCTGTAAATCCCTGTGGCGCTTCGAAAATCGGGAATGCCGGACTCCGTCGAGACGCCGGCGCCGCCGAAGAAGACGATGCGCTCGCTTTCCTTCAATAAATTGCTCAGCGCTTTGATCTTTTCGTTTGCCATTTTCCTCCCCCTCTTCTGCAAAACGGCGGAGCCGTGCTCCGCCGCCGTCTTCCGTCCGCAAGATCGTCCGTTTCGTCAGACATCCTCAGCGATCTCGCGGTAGATATTCTCCAAATCCCTCATGTAACCCTTCGCATCCATCAGCGGCGCCGCCTCCATGCGCGCGCGCAGATCGCGGTGCAGGCGGCGCAGGATGTCGGGCGAGTTCGCCAGTTCGACCGCCTTTCGCACATATTCCATCTCACCGCGCGCCACGAGCTGCGAAAGTCCCGCATTTTCCAGGATGCTCGTGGAAAAGCGCGAGCCATGCGTGCCGCCCGCCTTCGTGATGACGGGCACGCCCATGTAGAGCGCCTCGCACGTCGTGACGCCGCCCGTATAAGGCGCGGTGTCGAGCGCGATGTCGATGTCCCTGTACTGCTCAAGGTAGTCGGGGCTGTAGGGGCGAAGCTCGACCTGCGCCTCCGGTATGCCGAAGCGCTGCAGGCGCTCGCGCACGATCTTCTGCCCCGCCGGTATGCTGCAGATCTTGCTCTTGATGACGAGGCGCGCCTTCTTCATGCGCTCAAGCACGCCGCGCCAGAGCGCGAGCATATCATCCGAGACCTTGGCGAAATTGTTGAAGCTGCCGAACGTGACGTAGCCGTTCTTCACGAAGGGCGCCTCTGCCGCGGGCTTCGGCATGGCGCGCAGCACGGGCGCGTAGCAGAGGTGGCTGTGCGGCATGCGCAGCACCTGCTCCGTGAAGCCGCGCGCGCCCATATCCCACGGCGAGCAGTAGATGTCCGACAGGAAGTAGTCGACGGCGCGCAGCCCCGTCGTCGCCATGTAGCCGATCGCCGTCATCTGCACGGGCGCGGGGCGCTGCGCAAGCACGGGCAGACCGCTCGTCTGCGTATGGCCGGCGAGATCGACGAGGATGTCGATGCCGTCTTTGGCGATGCGCTGCGCCGTCTCCTTCGCCGAGAGGCGCGAGACGTCCTGCCAGTGCACGTTCTTGCGGCGAAAGAGCGCCGTCACACGGTCGCGCTTGCCCGTCGCATAGCAGGTGACTTCAAAAGCCGCATGGTCAAAATCGCGCACGAGCGGCATGAAGAAGTACGCCGCCGCATGCAGGCGAAAATCGGGCG
>CAMURM010000011.1 GCA_947097535.1 uncultured Selenomonas sp. | reverse complement strand
TGTCGCCGGCGGCGGGGCGGTGGCGCATCGAAAGGTCGCAGGGCTGCTTGCAGCAGGAGCGGCTGTGACTGTCGTCGCGCCGGAACTCGTGCCGCCCCTCGCGGCGCTTGCGGCAGACGGAAGCATCACTTGGCTGGCGCAGCTTGCGACGGCGGAGGTTTTCGCATCGCTGCCGCGTGCGCTCCTCGTCTTCTGCGCGACCGACGACCGTGCGGCGAACGCCGCCTTCGGCAAGGCGGCAAAAGAGGCCGGCGCTCTCGTCAACGATGCGACGACGCCCGGGCTTTGCGACTTCTTCCTGCCGGCGGCTTTGCGAGACGGCGATCTCCTCGTCACGGTATCGACGGGCGGCGCATCGCCCGCGCTCGCCCGCACGCTGAAGAAGCGGCTCGCCGCCCGCCTGGGCGCGAGCTGGGGCGACTGGCTCGAAAGGCTCGCCGGGCTGCGCGAGGAAGCGAAGGAACGCATCGAAGGAACTGCAGGACGCGAGACGTTTTGGCGCGCGGCTCTTTCGGAGCATATTTTGAATCTTGTCGAAGAAGACAGACTGGATGAGGCGGAGGCAGAGATAAGACATGCACTTGATTGTTTTGGGACTGAATCATAAGACGGCGCCCGTGGATGTGCGCGAGCGGTTTTCCATACCGAAGGACGCCATCCGCAAGGGGTTCCAGCATCTGGCGGAGTATGCCGATCTCCTTGAAGCGGTCGTGCTCTCGACGTGCAACCGCAGCGAGATTTACGCGGTGACGGCGGACGATGCACATGCGGGCGAGGCCGTGCGCCGCTTTTTCTTCGACCTCACGGGAAACGATGAGGACATCGAAGAATACCTTTACATGCACGAGGACGAAGATTGCATCCGCCACCTCTTCCGCGTGGCGGCAAGCCTTGATTCGCTCGTCCTCGGCGAGGGGCAGATCCTCTCGCAGGTCAAGCAGGCGTACGCGCTCGCACTCGAAGGCCACGCGACGAGCACGGTGCTGAACACGCTGTTTCACCGCGCGATTGCGACGGGAAAGCGCGTGCGCACGGAAACGCGCATCGCGTGGAGCGCCGTGTCCGTCAGCTATGCGGCGGTCGAACTGGCGAAGGACATCTTCGGCACGCTCGACAAGTCGAGCGTCCTGATTTTCGGCGCGGGCAAGATGGCGGAGCTGACGGCGGAGCATCTCGTCTCGCACGGCGCGAAGAAGCTCTACATCGCGAATCGCCACATGGAAAAGGCCGAGGATTTCGCCGCTCGCTTCGGCGGCGAGGCCGTGCCTTTCGAGCGCGCGATGGAAAAGGCCGAGGACGTCGACGTCGTCGTGACCTCGACGGGCGCACCGCACTACGTCGTCAAGGCGTGGGAGACGCGCCATCTCATGACGCAGCGGAAGGGGCGGCCGCTCGTCTTCATCGACATCGCCGTGCCGCGCGACGTCGATCCCGAGGTCGAGGAAATCAAGGGCGTGAAGCTCTTCAATATCGATGCCTTGGAAGCCGTCGTCGACGATCACATGGAAGAGCGCAAGCAGGAGGCGGTCGAGGCCTCGCGCATCGTCGAGGAGGAGATTGTTTCCATCGAGAAGCGCTTCCAATACCTCTCGTGCCGTCCGCTGATGGCGCTCCTCTCCGAGCGCTGCGAGCGCATACGATGTCGTGAGATGCAGCGTGCGCACACGAAACTGCCCGAACTCACGGAGGATCAGCAGCGTGCCGTCGACCACATGACGCGCATGATCGTCCGAAAGATCCTGCGCACGCCGATGATGAAGCTCAACGCATCGGCGGGAACGGCGGACGAGGCATTCTACATCGAGGCGATGCGAAGCCTCTTCAAGCTTGATACGATAGGGGAGACGGGAACTTGTGAAGAAAGACACCATCGTTATAGGTACGCGCAGCAGTAAGCTCGCGCTCTGGCAGGCGGACTATGTAGAGGCGAAGCTCCGGGAGAAATACCCGGAGCTTCATGTCGTACAAAAGCGCATGACGACGAAAGGCGACCGCGTGCTCGACGCGCCGTTGGCGAAGATCGGCGGCAAGGGGCTTTTCACAAAGGAGCTTGAGCAGGCGATGCTCACGGGCGAAATCGACCTCGCCGTGCACAGCCTCAAGGACATGCCGACGGAACTGCCCGAAGGACTCGTGCTCGCTGCAGTGACCGAGCGCTTCGACCCCGGCGACGCCGTCGTGAGTCCGCGCTACCGGACGCTCGCGAACCTTCCCCAAGGCGCAAAGGTCGGCACGTCGAGCCTTCGCCGCCGCGCACAGCTCCTCGCCAAGAGGCCTGACCTTGAGATCGTCAGCCTGCGCGGCAACGTGAACACGCGGCTCAAGAAGCTCGAAGAAGAAAATTTCGACGCGATCATCCTCGCCGTCGCCGGACTCAAGCGACTGGGCTTCCATGACCGCATCACCGAGGTTCTGCCGCGCGAAATCTGCCTGCCCGCCGTCGGACAGGGCGCGCTCGCCATCGAGGCGCGTGCGGACGACGAGGCGACGCTTTCCCTCATCGCCTTCCTCGACGACGCGGCGACGCGTGCGGCGGCGAAAGCGGAACGCGCCTTCCTCGCACGCGTCGAGGGCGGCTGCCAGGTGCCCGTCGGCGTCTACGCCGAGGCTGCGGACGAAGCGCTCGAAATGGAGGCAGTCATCGCCTCCATCGACGGCGAGCGCCTCTATCGCAAGAAGAAGGCGGGCAGCGCCCTTGACGCCGAGAAAATCGGCCGTGCGCTCGCCGAGGAACTGCTCGCCATGGGCGGCAAAGAAATCCTGCAGGAACTCGGCCTGCTGCAACCGTAAGGAGGAAAGCGAAGCTATGGTATATCTTGTCGGAGCCGGCCCCGGAGATCCGGGGCTTTTGACGGTCAAGGCGCACGCGTGTCTCAAAAAAGCCGACACCGTCGTCTATGACTACCTCGCGGACAGCCGCATCCTCGCGCTCGTGCCGGAAGAAGCCGAGCGCATCTACGTGGGAAAAAGCGCGGGCAACCATGCGATGAAGCAGGAAGACATCTCGAAGCTCCTCGTCAAACTCTCCCGCGAAGGAAAATGCGTCGTGCGCCTCAAGGGCGGCGATCCCTTCGTCTTCGGGCGGGGCGGCGAGGAAGCGCTGCTCTTGGTGGAAAACGGCCTGCCGTTTGAAATCGTGCCGGGCGTGACTTCTGCCATCGCCGTGCCCGCCTATGCGGGCATCCCCGTCACGCACCGCGGCGTCGCCGTCTCCTTCGCCGTCGTCACGGGGCACGAAGACCCGACGAAGGAAGCCTCAGGGCTAGACTGGCAGAAACTCGCGACGAGCGTCGATACGCTCGTCTTCCTCATGGGCGTCGGAAACCTTCCCGCCATCACAGCCGAACTCATGCGCCACGGCCGCGCCGGCAATACGCCCGCCGCCGTCATCCGCTGGGGCACACGCCCCGAGCAAGAGACGCTCATCACGACCGTCGAAAACGCCGCGGACGATGTGGCGCGAGCCGGACTCAAGCCGCCCGCCATCTTCCTCGTCGGCGACGTCGTGCGCTATCGCGAGAAGCTGCGCTGGTTCGACGCGTCCGAGAGGCGTCCGCTCTTCGGCAAGCGCGTCCTCGTGACGCGTGCGCGCGCCCAAGCCTCGAAGCTCACCGAAGGCCTCGAAGCGCTCGGCGCCGCGTGCCTCGAAGTGCCCACGATCCGCATCGCGGAGCCTTCCGACGGCGGCGCATCGCTCACCGCCGCCATCGCTCATATCGCCGACTACGACTGGCTGATCTTCACGAGCGCGAACGGCGTCGAGCATTTCTTCCGCGCCCTTGACGCCGCGGGCAAGGACGCACGCGCCCTCGCCAGCACCAAAGTCGCCGCCATCGGCCCTGCGACAGCCGCCGCGCTCGCCGCCTGCGGCGTCCGTGCCGACTGCGTGCCCGGCGAATACCGCGCCGAAGCCGTCGTCGAAGCCCTCAAGGGCGATGTGCGAAGCGGCACGCGCGTCCTCCTCGCACGCGCCGAAGAAGCGCGCGAAGTGCTGCCCGAAAGCCTCAGGGCGCTCGGCGCAGAGGTCACCGTCGCCGCTGCCTACTGCACAAAGCAGGCAGCGGCCGACGGCGCTGCTCTCGCAAAAAAACTCACGAGCGGCGAAATCGACATCGTAACTTTCACAAGCTCTTCGACGGCAAAGAACCTCTGCGCCATCCTCGGCGGCGCAGAGCCTCTGCAGCATGTCAAGTGCGTCGCCATCGGCCCCATCACGGCGAAGACGTGCGAGGCTCTCGGCATAAGGCCCGCGGCCGTCGCCAAAGAATACACGATCGAAGGACTCATCGAAACCATCAAGGAGATGCTGTTATGCTGAAGCAAACCCTTCGTCCGCGCCGCCTGCGCAGGACGGCGAACATCCGCGCCATGGTGCGCGAGACGGAGCTTTCCGTCCGTGATTTCGTCTACCCCATCTTCGTCGTGCCCGGCGAGAATATCAAGGAGGAAATCCCCAGCATGCCGGGCTGCTTCCACCTCTCCGTCGACCGCGCCGTCGAGCAGGCGAAAGAACTCGCCGCACTCGGCATTCCCTCCGTCGAAGTCTTCGGCCTGCCCGAGTACAAGGACGAGATCGGCTCTTCGGCATGGGACGCGAAAAGCCCCGTGCAGCAAGCGATCCGCGCCATCAAACAGGCAGAGCCGGAGCTTGCCGTCGTCGGCGACGTCTGCCTTTGCCAGTACACGTCGCACGGCCACTGCGGCAAACTATGCGGCCACGAAGTCGACAACGACGCGACGCTGCCGCTCCTTGCCAAGACAGCGGTCAGCCAAGCGGAAGCCGGCGCCGACATCGTCGCGCCGTCCGACATGATGGACGGACGCATCGCCGCCCTGAGAGAAGCCTTGGACGAAGCCGGCTTCTCCCATGTCTCCATCATGAGCTACGCCGTCAAGTACGCTTCGGGCTACTACGGCCCCTTCCGCGATGCTGCGGACTCCGCGCCCTCCTTCGGCGACCGCCGCGCCTACCAGATGGATCCCGCCAACGCACGCGAGGCGATGAAAGAAGTCGCGCTCGACCTCGCCGAGGGAGCGGACATCATCATGGTCAAGCCCGCGCTCGCCTACCTCGACATCGTGCGCCGCGTGCGAGACGCCATCGACCGCCCCGTCGCCGTCTACAACGTCAGCGGCGAATACGCGATGGTCAAGGCGGCGGCGGCAAACGGCTGGATCGACGAAAAGCGCATCGTGCTCGAAACGCTCACGGGCATGAAGCGCGCGGGCGCCGACATCATCATCACCTACCACGCGATCGACGCGGCGAAGTGGCTTCAAGGCTGAAAAGGAGCGAAATATGCTGAACTTAGAAAAATCCCTGGAAGCGTTTGAAGAAGCGAAGACCCTCATGCCGGGCGGCGTCAACAGTCCCGTGCGCTCCTACAGAAACGTCGACTGCAATCCGCCGTTTATCGCGCGCGGCGAAGGCGCGCACATCTTCGACATTGACGGCAACGAGTACGTCGACTATGTGCTGTCGTGGGGGCCGCTCGTCGCCGGACACGCGCACCCCGCCGTCGTAAGCGCACTGGCCGATGCCGCCGCACGCGGCACGAGCTACGGCGCGCCGACGACACTCGAATCCGACCTCGTGCGCCTCGTGCAGCAGGCCTATCCTTCGATGCAGCTCGTGCGCATGGTCAACTCAGGCACGGAAGCGACGATGAGTGCGCTGCGCCTTGCACGCGGCTTCACGGGACGCTCGAAGATCGTCAAGTTCGTCGGCTGCTACCACGGCCACAGCGACAGCCTGCTCGTCGACGCAGGCTCGGGGCTTGCGACCTTCGGCGTGCCGTCGAGTCCCGGCGTGACCGATGGCGTCGCCAAGGACACGATCACCGTGCCGTTCAACGATACGGACGCCATCACGCGCGTCATGACGGAATACGGCAAAGACATCGCCTGCATCATCGTCGAGCCTGTCGCGGGCAACATGGGCTGTGTCCTGCCCGAAAACGGCTACCTCGACACCTTGCGCGCGCTGACCGAAAAGCACGGCGCACTCCTCATCTTCGACGAGGTCATGTGCGGCTTCCGCGCCTCCTTGGGCGGTGCGCAGGCGGCCTACGGCATCACGCCCGATCTCACCTGCCTCGGCAAGATCATCGGCGGCGGCCTGCCGTGCGCGGCCTACGGCGGCCGCCGTGACATCATGGAGCAGATCGCGCCCGCAGGCCCCGTCTACCAGGCGGGCACGCTCTCGGGCAATCCGCTCGCCATGACGGCGGGCATCGAAACGCTCAAGCTCATCTTGAAAGAGCCCGAACCCGGAGAAGCCGATGCGAGCCGTGCGCTCACGCTGAAGACGAAGAAGCTCGTCCTCGGCCTTGAATCCGCTGCGCGCGAGGCGGGTGTCAAGATTCAGGCGCACCAGGCCGGCTCGATGTTCAGCATATTCTTCAGCGCGGGCATGGTCAAGGACTACGCAAGCTCCGCCGCTTCGGATCAGGAAGCCTTCAAGGTCTGGTTCCGCGCCATGCTCGAACAGGGCGTCTACCTCGCCCCCTCGCAGTTCGAGACGCTCTTCCTCTCGCTCGCCCACACGGACGAAGACATCGACCGCACGATCGCGGCGGCGGAAAAGGCGTTTGCGGCGGTAAAAAAGAGCTGAAATGCGGTCGTAGATTCGGGATAAATTTGCAAGACACTGTTGAGCAAACCGCTTGCATCCTGCTTGGAAAGTATACTATACTGTGATTGGCAAACGAGGTTATCATCAAGGCACACGAAAATCCCCCCAAGCTGACTCCTTGGGGGGATTTTCTATTCCCTTTATCCAATGCCACGGTATATTCCTCCCCTCCCCGATTGAGCCTCTTGCAGATGATGGTACACGCCGGCTCCAGCAGCAGATGCTCCCATTCCTCGATGGAGTCACATACCGCCCGCCGGATGACGCGGGCAAATGCCATGCGCTCCATATCGATCGGCAGCGGCGCACTCTGCACGATGGAAAAGAAGATGCGATGAAGCTCCATAGCGAGCTGCTTATCGCTGATCTTCTCCCCTCGGTAAGCAGCGATGAGCTTCCTCCGGCTCGGAACCCCATAATACGGCGGGTACCAGCTCTTCCTCTTTCTCCACGCGTTTCCAGAAATCAGCATGACCTTCCCGATCGACATAATTCATCGCTCCCCCGTTCTCCACATACAGGCTGCCGCACATGCAAATCCAGTTCCATCCAATGCGGCATCAACTTGCGTCGCCGGGACATAGGAAACCTTTCTCAACCAGTGACTTTTTCCTTCTTCATAACGCGAATCGCACCCTTTGCCCAAAAGAAAAAAGCATGCGCAGAATCGTAAACATAGTCGTGTTCGGCAAGCATCAGCAGAAGCTCCTCTATGCTGTTCGGGCGATAAGCATACGGTTGCATCTTCGACGCATACTCTCCCAGCTTCTTCGTACCATAGGCAGAGAAAAACTTCTTTGTATCCTTATTATTATTCAGCAACACCTGCAAATACTTTTGCGCCATCTCCTCCTTTCCCTGCTTATACGAAAGCACTGCCATGCAAGCGGAAAGCGCGTCCCCCAGCCCCCGTCACACTTTATGTTTTCATCACAACGATACCTTTTACGACTATTTCGACATAAAAAAGGTGATTTCCTTGTAGATAGTAGAAAATTCAAAATTCTCCCAGCATGACTATCTATCGCCCCTGTATTGCTTGAGGAACTCATCCATCTGACTGATCCGCTTCGTTATGTCATCGATATGATCTGCGACTTGCAAAATCAACTGCTTTTGTAAAACCGTGAAAAACCCCTCCGCCGCCGGCATGGCATCCTCTACTCTGTCGCGAAGCGCCTTCGGGAAATAACTTTCCATTTCATCCGCCGGTACGGGCATATCTCTGTCCAACATCTTCAGTAAGAGGTCATACGAACTTTTTCCATCGTTGCCGAACACGACACTGACCAACTTAATATTGCCGCCTTCCAGCATCTCTTGCAGATAATTAAGCTCACGCGCACGTTCGCCGAACAAGATTCTCCGATATCGAAAAACTCCTCCCCGATCACGCTGCTCACGCTTCTGAACATGCTTCACCTTCAACACGCCATACTGCAGCAAATCCGCCATCCACTCAGCATCCTTCAATCCCGGATTTCTCCCGGGAACATACTTCATGTACCGAGAATCGACGAGCATGATCGGCACATGCGAGACCTCGCAAGCGTTGTAGATGGCGTTCGAATAAGCACTCGTGCCCTCCACGGCAGCCATCTGGCATTTCGCCTCCAAAAGCCATCTCACCAGCGCACGAATCTCCTCACTCGTCGTGCCGCACGAGCGAACTTCATACGTATTGCCACATTTGAGACAAGCAACGATAGTCCGTTTGTGCACATCAATCCCACAGCAACGCTCGTACATGATCTCCATGAAGATTCCCCTCCATCCATCTCATCGGCTCAAACTCCCCCATGCATCTCTTCAGAGCAAGACGCCTCTCATCCGACGCCACATAGCAGCTTCACCAATCGATCCACATCGGTCATAGGATTCTGCTCGGATGGTTTTAATGTATTATTATCTTCATGGTATCTACGCAACTGCTCGGCACGGGAAATCGCTTTTTCCATATTTCCTCGTAAAATATCGAACATATCCTTGCTCTTTTCATAATCAGGAACATTCTGCTTCAATCTGTCGATGACTTGATCGCTAGAATCATACGGCGCTCTGCCATCTTCAAAATGTAAGACAAACCAAACCTCAAAACACGGATTGGATAAGATTACCTCTATATTTTGCCTCTTGGCATAATGAAGTGCCTCTTGGATTTGATTGCCTTGTGTTCGCCAAAGATCGGCATCAAAGACAGCAAAGGCCAGATCATCGTGTTGAAAATTTCCCTTATTATCACGGCTCGTCCTTATGTCTTCCACTATCCCCATAGCATCCGTGGAATTACCTGAAGAAAATTTGACGATGAACTGGTTCTGTATTTGATTGAAGTTTTTAAAATAACTTTCTTCAGTCCTATTCTTTCCTTCTGTCCCAATCAATACTATGCGCTTTACCGAGCGCGTCCTTTTCCCTCGCTGTCTTTGTGCACTGCGCCTCACCATATTGTGTCCTCCAATGAAATAATAGGGATCGCTCCATATCGTCCTTGGAGATAACTTTCCCGAACGTTATCTTCTCTTACAGGTGCAGGAGAAAACTCATCCAGAGAATACAGCGTAGATATGCCTGTGGAATTCTCTTTCTCCACAAAATAGATTTGATCTCGACGGAACAGATCTAAGTTGAACAGACTGATGTCGTGCGTACTAAAAATGAGTTGAGCATTCGTTTTATTGAGATCCTTGTCATAGAACATTTTTATAATCGCTTGCAGCAGAAGCGGATGCAACCCCGCAGAAAGTTCATCGATGATGATTGTTTTTTCAGATTCCATCGCCCGCTTGATTAATGCAGCACCAAAAAACATCTGCTCTGTTCCAGAGGATTCTTCTTGCAAAGGCAACTCAAAATACCTGCTTCCAGCTTTTGTTTTTATCGCGTGCCTTGCCGCAATCTTATATCTTTTCCCTTCCGTTGCCTGCCTCCGCAGCAATTCTGCAATCGCGTCAGGCATACCGCTCTGTTTAAGATTCTCTACCATTACAGGCATAACCTCAAAGGTATACCCCGTAATATTGAAATCAGAATCTTTTAGAGTCTTCAGAAGGAACTCTTTCAAGCCTTGATCCGCCTCTTCTATAATGCCGAGTCCTTCCGAGCGGATTTGCTCAAAATCATATACATCAATCGCCTCCGCAAACCACATATAGGGCTCTTTCGTTTCCGCACAATTCCATGATGTCGCCGTTGCAAGGAATAATTTGTTGAGCGTATTTTTTTCTGCATATTCATTAAATCTTTTCTCCTTACCTGCGGGAAAAGAATATTGATTCATATCCTGTCGCTCAAATATCTTAGTAGGTTTCGACGCTTCATATACATACAAATACTCCTCGATAATCATACGTCTATTGGCTGCGAAACCATATTGATATTTCTTCCCCTTATATACAAAAATAAAATCAAATCGAGTTGGCTGCGTATGCATTTCTTCATCAAACAAAAACGGGGCAATCTCAGGCAAAGTATTATTGATCCCCCGTAAATCAGAGTAACGGATAAGTTTGATTGCCACCGCCATCGCATTCAATATATTGCTTTTCCCTGCTGCATTCGCTCCATATATCGCTGCTACCGAAAGCAAATTTTCACTGCCAGCCCTGCAGAGCCAGTCTTCATGCTCTTTTACCTCCGAATTCGCCACCATACTTAAGGTCACTTCATCCTTAATCGATCTAAAATTCGATGTACTAAATTGCAATAACATCCTATTCCCTCCCCTGTGGGGTCTGATCTATCGTCCACAAAGTGGTCGCTTGTACTGCAGGGTGTCTCTCTCAGATAGATACAGTGCATTTGTAAAAACTTGCCAGTCACATTCCATGCCCACTGGCCTTAATGAAAGTTACCCATGGGTTTACAGCAGATGCAGGAGTTTCTGACTCAGCACATGCTGTACGAGTCTTGCCTGTAATATGCTGCGCGGTTTCCTTTCCAGGAGCGGCAGATAATGCGCCAGTTCCAAAATCTCCTTCCCGTGTTCATAGGCGCGGACATGTTCGGCGACTGCCTCCCCGTCCACATAGATGCGGATGTTTTCCACTCCCGCCTTCAAGACAGTTTCCTGCCCCGCAGGTTGAGCGCAGCTGTAGACAAGGTAAGCACAGAACACACGAATATGGGGGACATTTGTTTTTAACCACCCATATCAAACAGCGCGGAGGCTTACGCTATGATAGAATGCTTCCTTGCCATTTCCTCCGAAAGTACAAGAACCTCTGCTTTCCAAATACGTAGGATGTCTTTTAATGCTACAGCAAGAGTATCTTTCATTTGCACACACCAAGCCGCTTCATACTCCTTTACCACAAGAACAAGACATATCCTTTGCGGCTCAGACAAGACAGCAGCTAACGCATTTCCAATCTTCCCCATAGAAGATTGCCGCTTATGAAGAATTGCATAACATAGCTGAATCGAGTGGAGATATTTACGACGCATGCTTTTCAAAAACTTTTCTAAATTTTCCCTGTTGGGTCCATTAGGATTCGGGGTACTCGCCCTAGCCTCTAGAAATACAAGTATCTCCTCTTTCCCAACAGTCTTTGTAAATACACATTCGACAGATGAAATGCCATAGGAACTCAGCTCACAATAAGCCTCTGCCGCTTCAATATGAAAACACCTATCCTCTGGGAACGAAAACCGCATGGAGGATTCTATGAATTCTATCATTTATATCTCCCCCAGAGCCATATTTACTTCATCTTGATATAGATCGACAGACTCCTGTATAATGCTATTTTCAGGCATTCCATCCTGCATATTCATATATCGAGGGGAATCTTCTCCGTCAAAGGAAAGCACCGGAACGGACCCTCCCTCTCTTTTTGCAAGCAAATATATTTTTTTGATAACAAAATAAGAATGCGTTGCCATAAATATCTGCATCCCACCTTGAGCCAGTTTATAAAGAATCTCCATAAACTGCGAAATAGCCTTAGGGTGCAAGGACGCTTCCGGTTCATCAATGAATATGATAGATGAATTTCTCAAATAACGATTCGCAAGTAACCGATTGAAAATCGCCAGTTTTTTTATCCCCTCGGAAGTTATTGTAATCGCAAACTTCTTGTTTCCCTCCCAAAAGTACCACTGTCCCGTCTTTTCATCAAAATCAACAACCCCGTGAAGCAACTCACTTAAACGTGTTCTCCCTTCTGCAAACGCTTGGAAGTTTTTCCCCTTTTTAGAAGGAATCTCTAAAGCGCGAACAAGATCCAGGTACGTATCGTCAAAACCAAAAAGATTCTCCTGATCCCGTGTCGTTAATATGATCTTTGATAACGTAAGTACCTCTTTCGCAGGAATAAAGATACAAGAGTTATCCCAAGACGATGTAAAATCTGAGGCATATTTTACAATTTTCGTCTGCGTTCCCTCTCCAAATTCAAACTCACATTTTTTTTGATCAAGTATCAGATTTACGGCAAGTGATGATTTTTCCCCTTTAGTGACGAGTTCCCCCAGCCGTTCTACCTGAAACGTCCAATAAAGTTTTAAAGCAAGTATGTCGTTGAAGGCTCTCGGCTCTCGCCCCTGCTTATAAGTCTCAAGGGATTTAAGAACGGCATAGAGCATCTTTAAGACAGACGTTTTACCGGTACCATTGGTACCGATCAAGAGATTCATAGAAGAAAGGTTCTCCCATGACACCAATTTATTCCTGCCCAAATTTCGAATCGAAAACTGATCAATCACGAAAACACCACTCCTCTCAAGCGCGCATTCACACAGCGCGATCGAGTCTCAAAAATTCTTCTACCTTGCAACGTCTCCCTTTATTGTACCACGAAGGACGCCTTGGTTCATCGTGTTGCCCCTAGGCGTGGTGGTTTACACCACATCAAAAAATCTACGCCAATCTGACGGACTCCATTTTATCATCGACTCCCTAAGACTGCATCTTCTTTAGCCCATTACAATTTCCATGTATGCGGCTCGTTATATGCTCCAAGAATCTGCGGCATAATAGTGGAAAGCAGAGTAAGCTCAGATTGATCCTTCTCCTGATAAAAATACAAACGAACCTTTCACTGTTCACTATGGGCAACGCCTAAAAACGGCGTTTTATTCGACGTGGAGGGAAGTTTCCCTGCCCGCAAGGCCATTGCGGCAAAAGCTATCCTGCTTACGACGCCGCACCGAGAACCTGGCGCCATCTCAAATTCGTCCAGATTGCTCGTATATCTAGGATGTGGCAAACTGAACCTAGACGTCCAAAACCCACAATCTGTCCACTGTCAGGGAACTATGGGCACACAAAGAACATTCGTTTCTTTTCGGCTACCCATATCAAACAGCGCGGAGCCGCATTTCCTTTATACTTTTACTAAAGTTCGATAATTTTCACTTTTTTCCTGCAACAGGTCTAGGCTTATTTTACACTTTGATTCCATCGGTTGACGATGGAATCAAATACAACCCATGTCGCGAGTGCCACCGGAAATCAATGCGGCACGCGCGACACACTACTGCTTACAAACGGACTTCTGCAATGCCAGGAGCGGCAACGAAAAAGGGCTCATGGAAAACCTCGTCGACCAGCCCCTCTTGCCACTACCCGGGCATCCCTACGACGCAGATGCACGCAAGTCCGCCGCATATCCTCCCAGACGACCATCCACGACCAGCACGAGAACCTCGTGCTGATGGGCAACCCCGGCACAGGCAAGACGCACTTGATGACGGCGCTCGACATAAAGGCCTGCCTGCTTGGCTACAAGAAATGCAGCACCCTTGACAAGCGAAATTGAACGGTGAAGCTTACCGTCTGTCGAACTGTTGTGGTAAACTAAAGTTGTAACAGGAATGTCTAATGGGAAACAGCGAATGAAAGGGGATTCGATTCTTGTCACAACAACACTATGAACCAGAGTTCAAGCAACAGATCGTCCGGCTTCATATCGAAGAAGGACGCACATACCGAAGCTTGACAGCAGGGTATGGAGTCTCAAAAGCAAGCATTTGCAAATGGTGCAAAGAATTCAGCGAAGAATGCCAGCAAAATGCCTCAAAGAACCCGACTGCCCAGAACGATCTGGAGCTTATGAAGGAGAATCGCCGCTTGCGCGAAGAACTTGCAGAAGCGCGAAAAGAAAACCTTTTTCTAAAAAAAGCGGCGGCATTCTTCGCAAAGGGAATCGACTAGAGGCATATCGATT
>CAMURM010000010.1 GCA_947097535.1 uncultured Selenomonas sp. | reverse complement strand
CCATGGCGAACGCGAAGCAGCTCAGGGACGACGCCGATCAATACGCGAATCAGGTCTTCGACCATCTGATCGGCAACCTCAGCAACGCGCTGCAGGTCGTTGAGCAGGCGAAGGACGATCTGAACCACGGGCCGAGGGGCTGAGCGGGCGGAGAAAAGGGCGCTGGCGCTGCGTAAGGCAGCGCCTTTTGTCGTTGTGCCTGCGAGGCGGTTTCTTTCATGAGATTTCGTGCGGCAGTTACCGTGTCGCATGAGATGAGGTGAACATCTTGGAGCAAAAGGAATTGGGCTTCGCCGCTGTCGATACGGGGCGTGAGAAGCGACAGGGCTTCGCCGAGGTCGTCTACGGCGCGGGCAAGACAGCCGAGCAGATCGTGAGCATCTTGAAGACCCTGCTCGCTGAAAGCGAGGGCAGCGTCATGGCGACGCGCGTCGATGCCGAGAAGGCGCAGGCGGTGCTCGCCGCGCTGCCTGAGGCGCGCTACGATGAGGTCGCACGCATCGTCTACGTGGAGCGAAAGACGCCTATCGAGGACGCGGCGCACCGCATCCTCGTCGTCACGGCGGGCACGAGCGATATCCCCGTCGCCGAGGAGGCGGCGCTGACGGCGCGGCTCATGGGCAACGATGTCCGGACGCTCTACGATGTCGGCGTCGCGGGCATCCATCGCCTGCTCGCGCACAAGGAGGAGCTTCTCGCAGCGAACGTCGTCATCGTCGTCGCAGGTATGGAGGGGGCGCTCGCGAGCGTTGTCGGCGGCCTCGTCGCGCGCCCCGTCATCGCCGTGCCGACGAGTGTGGGCTACGGCGCGTCGTTTCAGGGCTTGACGGCGCTCCTTTCCATGCTCAATTCGTGTGCGACGGGCGTCGCCGTCGTGAACATCGACAACGGCTTCGGTGCGGGCGCGATAGCGAGCCGCATCAACCAGACGAGATGAAGAGGTGAAATGATGAGAGCCATATATCTGGACTGCTTTTCCGGCATCAGCGGCAACATGCTGCTCGGCGCCTTCCTCGCGGCGGGCATGCCGCTCGATGTTTTGGAAGCGGAGCTTCGCCGCCTGCCGATGGCGGACGAGTTCCGCCTGAAGGTGAGCGCCGTGAAGAAGAACGGCATCGCCGCAACGTATGTCGATGTCGAGCTTTTGGGTGAAGGTCAGGGACATGAACACGGGCATGAGCATGAGCATGATCATAGCCATGAACACGCGCACGAACATACGCATGAGTACGAGCACGCGCATGAGCATGATTGCGAACACGGGCATGGCGACCCTGCCCGCGCCCACGCACACGAACATAGCCACGCGCACGAACATGGCGAATCTGCCTGCACCCATGCGCACGCGCATGGCGCGCATCACCATCGCACGCTGCGCGATGTGCGCGCCATCTTGGAGCGCTCCTCGCTTTCCGCGGAAGTCAGGGAGACGAGTCTCAAGATCTTCGGCGCTCTCGCCCAGGCGGAGGGCAAGGTGCATGGCATGCCGCCCGAGGACGTGCATTTCCACGAGGTCGGCGCCGTCGATTCCATCGTCGACATCGTGGGCGCGGCGATCTGCCTCGACTATCTCGAAATTGAGAAGATCTTTGTCTCGGCCGTCAATACGGGTAGCGGCACCGTACACACGCAGCACGGCCTCATGATGGTGCCCGCGCCTGCGACGGCGGAGCTGCTGCGCCTTTTCCCGAGCTATCATCGAGGCGTGGAGAAGGAGCTGACGACGCCGACGGGCGCCGCTGTCCTCGCCGCGCTCGCAGAACCTGCGGCGCATGTGCCCGCCGAGCTTCTGACGGAGTGCATCGCTTACGGCGCGGGCACATGGGAGCTTGAGATGCCGAACGTCGTGCGGCTCTACATCGGCGAGTACAAGGGCGGCGGCAAGCGCGACCTCTCGCTCATCGAAACGAACATTGACGACATGGACGCGCAGGTTTTCGGCTATGTGAGCGAGCGCCTCTTCGAGCTCGGCGCGCTCGACGTCTGGACGACGCCCATCTACATGAAGAAAAATCGTCCGGCGCACAAGCTGTCCGTTCTCGTCGCCGAAGATAAGAAGGCACAGTGCCTCTCCGTGCTCTTTTCCGAGACGACGAGCATCGGCATGCGCGTGCTGCACGTCGACGAGCGCGTCGAGGCCACGCGCCATACGGCTCTCGTCGACACGCCGCACGGCAAGGTGCGCTGCAAGGTCAGCGCCTACGGCGGCAAGATCGTCTCGCTCTCGCCCGAGTACGACGACTGCCGCGAGATCGCCGCGCGCGAGGGCATCCCCCTGAAGCGCGTGCGCCAGGCAGCGCTCGACGATCTGCGCGAGCGTCTGGGGGAATGATGGATAAGGAAAAAGAAGAGCGCCTTCTTGCCATCCTGCGCGGCTACGGCTCCGCTGCCGTCGCGCTCTCGGGCGGCGTTGACAGCGCCGTGCTGCTCATGGCGGCACAGCGCGCGCTCGGTGCGGCGAATGTCGCGGCGCTTACGGCGACGTCTGAGCTTCTCGCCGCTGAGGAGCTCGATGACGCGAAGCGCTGCGCCGCCTTGGCGGGTGTTGCATGGACGCTCCTTCCTGCAGACGACCTCGCATCGCCCGACGTCGTGAAAAACGATGAGCGCCGCTGCTACTACTGCAAGAAGCGCCGCTTCGATATGCTCGTCCTCTGGGCGAAGGAGCATGGCTACGCCCGCGTCCTCGACGGCACGAACGTCGACGATGCGGGCGACTATCGCCCGGGACTCGTCGCGATCGAAGAGCTCGCGCCCTTCGTCGTCTCGCCCCTGAAGGAAGCGCAGTGGACGAAGCGCGACATCCGTGAGGCGGCGAAAGCATGGAGCATCCCCGTTTGGTCGAAGCCGAGCGCCGCCTGTCTCGCCTCGCGCGTCGAGTACGGCATCGCGCTGACGAAGGAGAGCCTCCGCGCCGTCGAGGCCGCAGAAAATGCCCTGCGCCGCTATATTCGCGGACAGCTGCGCGTGCGCCATCACGGCAAACTCGCGCGCATCGAGATCGAGCCCGCGGAGTTCGAGCTTTTCTGGCAGCACAGAGAAGAGCTCGAAGCCGCCGTGCGCCGAGCCGGCTTCACCTATGTGACGCTCGATCTCAGAGGCTATCGCATGGGCAGCCAGAACGAAAGCCTGGCGATGGAAACGTAGCAGGAAGGCAAGAAAAGTGTTCGCAGCAGCTGCGCCAAGCGGAGGAGAAGCACATCGCTCCCCGGCGCAGCTGCTTTTTTGTCATATATGCCCGCAGGCAGACATTTCGTGTCAGTAACGCTTTTGACTGCTGTGCGGCAGGTACTTCATGCAGGCGATGATTTGCAGCATGTCTGATGCAAGCGCATGAGCCTTGAGGCAACGTGCATTCAGCCGAGCAAAGGGCTTTCGCCGAGCTTGTCGAGCAGGAGGTTCGTATCGACGACGCTCTTTTTGTGCACGAGGGCGAAGAGGAGGACGCTGTCCCAGCTCTTCTTTGCGTAGAGCTGCGGCAGGCCGGCCGCGTGCAGCAGGCGGCTCGTTTCCTTGAGGTCTAGCCCGAGTGCGAGGGCGAGCGCCAGGAGCTTGGCGCGCGACGGGCGCTTTTCGCCGGAGAAAATATGGTAGGCATAGGAGGCGTCGAGCCCCGAGGCGCGGATGACAGTGCTCCGCGTCGTGTTTTTCTCGCGCAGAAGGCGCGCGAGATGGTCGGCTAGACTTTGCCTCTGCAAATGCTCCTCGTTCGCCTCGATGAAGTGCGCGACGCTTTCCTCTCGCTTGAGCTCGTGCAGCAGCTCATCCGTATCCTTTTCCGGCATGTTCGGCATAAAGAAAATCCCCTTTCCGCTCCATCATAAAGCAGGAGAGGGAAGATGGCAAGCGAATATTAGGTATGAAAGACGAAGCCGTTCGGTTTTGGCAAAGCGATTTCAGACGTGGAGGCAGAAGACTATGGAGCGCCCGATCGAAGAATATATCCGCGCGACATACTCCTTCCTGCGCCTGCTGAAGGAGAGCGAGCGCAGCCGCACGACGCTCGCCGCAAGAGAGGACGGCAAGCTCGTCGTCGTGCGCGAGATCGAAGCGACGGGGCTGCCCTACGCCGAGCTCAAGGAGCTGTCGCATCCGCTCTTTGCCCGAATTTTTCTGACGGCAGAAGAAAATGGGCGCATATGGGTCGTCGAGGAATACATTGACGGCGAGAGCCTGCAGGAGCTATGGGAAAGGGGCGAGCGCTTTTCGGCGACTGAAATCAAGGCGATGCTGCGAGAAATGGCGCAGGGGCTCGCCGTGCTCCATCATGCGGGCATTGTGCACAGGGACATCAAGCCCGCGCACATCCTGCGACGGGGCGGACGCCTGCACCTCATCGACTTCGACGCCGCGCGCCTCATGCGCGAAGGCGCGGCGCCTGACACGCGCCATCTCGGTACCGTCGGCTACGCGCCGCCCGAGCAATATGGCTACAGCCAGACCGATGCAAGGAGCGATATATATGCGCTCGGTGTGACCTTTGAAAAGCTCCTGCGAGAGGAGGCGGGCGGCTCTGTCCGCCGCATCCTGCAGCGCTGTCATGCCGTCGACCCCGCGAGGCGCTACGCCTCCGTCGAGCAGCTCATGCGCGCCCTGCGGCGCGAAGCGTTCCTGCGCTGGGGCGCTCTGCTCCTCGCCATGCTCCTCGCAGCAAGTGCAGCCGTCTGGTACAAAGTGCAGGAGCCGCCCGCGCCCGCGTCGCAAGAAGCCGTACCGACGGCAGGAAGCGATGCGGTGGAAGAGGGGGAAGAAGCGGAAGAGGTGCACGGGGACGTCCGAGAGCAAACCGAGCCGAAAAGTGATGCGGCAAAGGAGAGCGCGCCGAGGCCCGCTACAGAACCGCAACAGAAAGAGCGGCCGATTTACAGATCGAGGTATGAAGAGGACGAAACCCTCGTAACGTCGCCCGATTGGTACAAGACGCAAGGCATCGAGGTGCGCTGCCTGTGGTGCGGCAGCTTGCATAATGCAGCTGACGCCATTATTTTTCAACCTGGAGAGGCGATTGCCGTCCCTGACTCGTATAATCATGATTTGATCTCTCCCGCCGAATGGAACGCAGGCTTTCGCATCACGAACAACAGCGATGTGCCGCTTCGCCATCTGCGACTTGAAATGTCTGTGACAGAAATGTACACAGAAAAAAAGGTCGAAGTCCAAGGCCACGACGAGCTTCCTCCCGGCGAGAGCACGGACATCATCGTGCCTCTGGGGGGCTACTTCATCTCGGGCAATGAGAGGATCGGCTCACAAGATTTTCATTTGAAGCTCTATGCCGACGCCTTCGAACCACATTTGGCGGCTTGGGTAGTAGGTGTTTTCACAGAAAAGCACAAGAACGGTGAAAATTCTTTGTAACATGTTCATCTTTCCGACCCCTCACGCCGCCGCTTTTCGGCAGCATCCTTCCAAAACTGAAAATCGCAGCCAAGCGCCGCCTTCATTGTCCCGACAGGACAACAAAGGCGGCGCTTCCTTTGTTATTGTAGAAAAAAGAAGCACCCCGGGCATGGTTTTATCCATAGTGGCACTATAAGTGCGCATAATCACCCTATTTGGGACACATGCCATGGTGTGGTTTAACCTATAATTAGAGGGAAGACACTTTCAATAAATTGAAAGAAACATGGCTTCCAAAGGAGCTGATTTTCATTTCGCGGGAAGGACGATTTCGCAAGGAACTCCATGAATTGGGGCTCAGGATTGCCTACTATAGAAAGCGGCAGGAGCTATCGCAGGAAGCCCTGTCCGAGGCAGTGGGAATCAGCAGAAGCTATCTGAGCAAGATCGAGCGGGCGGATGTCAAGAGCATATCCCTGATCACGATCATGGATATAGCGATTGGACTCAATGTAAAACCTGGCGACCTGCTCCGCTTGGATGAGCGCATGTGACGATGAGATTGTCAGGTCTGGAATGGGTTTGGAAAGGAGAAGGATGACATGGCAGAGTGGGAAGCAGACAAAGAAGTGTTCATTGAGAAGTTGAGGAAAGCAGGGGGAACCATTCAATCCATCTTGGACAAGGATCCCGGTGGACTGGTGTTTTCCTTGGATGAGCGAATGGAACTGCAAGAACTTATGCGGCGCAACGATAAAGTCTTGCTGAAGCTTCAAAAAGGCGAGTTCACCGTCGCTGTCGTCGGCTTGGAAAAAGCAGGCAAGAGCACGCTCGGAAATGCACTCCTGCGCGACATCTTCCTGCCGGAGTATACGGAGCGCTGCACGTATACGACGACGGAGATCAAGGCGGGAGAAGAAGACAGCGGCGAGATCGTCTTTTATTCGCATGAGGAATTTCAGCGGGATTTCCAGAAGATGTTGAATACCATAGGGTATGAGATGCAAGCCGGTGCGGCAGGGATGGATATACCCATAGCGTCCTTCAATACATGGTGGGACTCGATGGAGGAAAAGGAACCGGATAAATTTGCGAGATACAACGGCACGACGGTCGAGGATATCCGTGCCATCCTGCAAGGCAAGGATATCATCCGGCAGTATCTGGGACAATCGGCCAAGAAGTTCATTGGCGCGGATAATTTGAAGAGCCAGAATTTCCAGCTGTTTATCACGGGCATTGAAGCGTATGGCACAGGTGCCGTCAAGCGTTCTCCCGCACCCTATGCGGTCAAGAAGGTCAATATCTGCTCCACGCAGCTTGGAGATATGAAGCATATCGTGCTCTATGATGTGCCGGGGTTTGATTCACCGACCGATTTGCATAAGAAGCAGACGGAAGAGATGCTGCGGGTTGCCGATGCCATCATCCTTGTGACGAATGTAGGCGATCGGCCGAACTTGACGGGAACGCAGCTTGACATGCTTCGCAAGGGGCGCGATGAGGACAATATTCCTCTGTCGGACAAAGCCTTCGTGTTCGGCAATAAGATCGATCGTGCAGGAAATCGTCAGGTTGCGCTAGACAATCAGGAGGCGCTGATCAGCGATGCTGTGAATAAATGCCGCATTGCGAAGAGAGAACATATCGTTTGCGGCTCAGCCAAGGCATATCTGGAAAGTCTCGGCAAATTGTCGGAGGATGATAAGCGGCGAGGCCCCGTGCATATCATGGCGGGGCTTCGGGAATGGAATTTACCCGATGGCGTCATGACGTTGTGGGACAAGATGCAGCACTATTATAAGCACGATCGCTACGATGTCCTGCGCCAACGTGCGGAACGCACGCTGCATGATGCGGAGACGTTCTTGAAGGATATTCTGGACAGGCAGAGAGAGGCTGCAAGTGTTTCGGGCTTGCCGATTACACAGATGCTTCCTCTCAGCACGAAATTGCATCGCAAGCTGGGTGTGTTCAGAAACGAGGCAAAGATCATCGCGGACAAATATAAGAAGGATATTGCTGAGAAAATGCCCTTCAGTACGCTGATTCAAGAAAATATCAACGAGATTTATCCCGATCTTGGTGAAGAACGCGTGATTGAAACGGAGCGCGGCATGAATGTCGATATAAGCTCTGTTTCCAATATCGAAGGCGTCGATTCGAAGCTTCGCGAAGGCTTGCAGGTTGATTTTGCCAAGGAAATCGTCAAGCGTACGACAGATAAGACCACGGGCATGGAAGAGGACTTCTATGCAGAGCTCGCAGATAAATTCCTTGAGATCATGGAGGTAGCGAAATCTTCCGCTTATTACGAGGGACTGCTTGCGAGTGCAAGGGAACTCTTCGAAGCCATACTGAAGGAAGAAGACGGGGAGCGCTGCCGCTTCAACACATTGGTGGAACGTTTCACGACGAATCCCATCGAAGCGTTGATTCAGAGTGCATTTGCTTCCCAGACACGCTGTGATAAGGTGTTGGGAAAGGACAGTCTGCCGCAATTCTTCTCCTTGGCGGCTTATTATGTCATCAGCCAGACGCCCGAAGGCGAGGATTTTGATGTGGATGATGACGAGCAGCTTCTGCAGCTGTTCTCGCAAATCCTGGCGCACGAAAAGCCTGGCGGTCAAAGCGAGACGGAGAACGAGGAAGGTCTGCGTGCCTTCTTCGAGGAAAACAAGGATGCGCTGGCAGCGGGTGCTGCCATGACGGTCGATCTTCTGCCGCTCGACAAGTGGGCGAAACTTTTGGCGCGAGCAGGCGTGAAGTTTGGCGATCCGTCGGGCTTTGCGAAAAAGGCGAAGAAACAGTTGGAAGATGCCTTTTATCAGATGGGCTGGGAAAGCAGATTGCCTGCGGAGCGAGCAAAGGAACTGGAAGCGCGCGTATCCGAAGTGTGCCAAAATGCACCGAGCGTGCCGAAGCAGAAGTTGGTAGAGGTGGTCAAGGGACTTAACGATATCGCGCAAGATAAGAAGAAACAGCAGAATAATGCGTTGATGGAAAAGTACCCGAATGACAGCGAACGGAATGCGGAGAGAAAAAAGCAGATGATCGATGAGATCAATATGGATATCGATATTTTGCGCGATATCACCGTTCATGCAGTCGTAGCGGCCATCGGTCTGGAAAAAGCATTCACTTCTGTGATCGTAAACAATGTCAATCTGATTCGTGACAATACGGAAGCGACTGAAAACAACAAGTTTGATGTCTGGATTGACAATAATCTGCCCAAGATCAAGGAAGCGGAATACGCGCAGATGGAAGGAAACGCCATGCAGGCACAGGCGAAGAAAAACATCATAGAAGCCATCGAAGATTTGCTGGGTGCGAGCGAAGTATAAGCGGGGGATAGAGGCATGGATCAACACGAGAAGTATATCATCTGGGACGATGCCGATTTTTCTGAGGGGAATATCCGACAAACGATGAAGCGCGTCGGTGCAAACAAGGATCAGGTGCATCTCTTGAGCGCTTCGACGAATCTTTCCCTGCACGAAGCCATCAATCGCTTGGGGCAGGCGGATGATGAAGAGGGCATGACGATCACGAAGGCGCGCTTCGCGTACAACCTGCAGTTCACCTTGCCGGTGGAAGTCTTTTACGCCGATGGTACAGGCGGTGAGCCTCTCGGTCGGGCAAACAGCTTGAAAGAGGTGCTCGACGTACTGCCGCTCGATGAAAACGGCGGCTTGGAAACGCCGTGCCGCATCGTCCTTGATGACGATGATGTGGACGAGGAGCAGAAGGATGCGGCGAAAGCCATGATTGCAGAGCTGTTCCAACAATTCGTCTTCTTGAATCTCGATATCGATATCGTCAGCAAATCGGAGATGCGCAAGAACATCGTCAAGGAGCGCTTCCGCAGGCGATATACGGAGATCAAGGAGGAACTGGATAAGACGCTCCAAGGCATGGGGGAAATCATCTCGCGTCAGACGATGAGCGAGATGAGCCAGGCGACGGCGGAGGAGATGTATCAGACGTTGCAGGAGGTGCAGCCCGAGCTGGAAAAGGCGCGTAAGCGCCCCATCCGCATCGCCGCTATGGGCACGAAGAAGGCGGGCAAGAGCGTCATCATCAACAGCCTGCTCAAACAGGAGTATGCACCGACGAGTTCGGAACTGCCGACGCCGAATGTCATCCAATACATACCGGAGCCGCCCGACGGCAAGCTGCAGCTTGAGTACAAGGGGAAAAACTTGACGTTCTCTTCGGCGGACGAGCTGCGCGCGTACATCCAGAAGGAATTTGAAGAGGCGCAGAAGTACACGGGCGAGGGCTCCGGCCTGGAGGATATGATCGTCCACTATCCCGCCGCAGGGCTTGCAGGTTTCGAGATTTACGATACGCCGGGCCCGAATTTTGCGGGCGCGGGCGAGGAGCATGAAAGGATCGCGGAGGAATGCATCGAAAAGGCAGATGTCTGCATCTTCGTCATGAATTACTCGAACCATCTGACGACGGATGAGGTGAACTTCCTTCGGAAGATTCGTGATTCCTTCGAGAGAAACGGCAAGTTCTACTCGCTTCTCATCGCCATCAACCGCATCGATGAGCGATACAATGCGGAGGTAGAGAAGTCCGTCACACGTCTGGTCGACTATATACGGAAGCGTCTCGGCGAGCTCGATTATCCCAATATCGTGACCTTCGGCACGTCTGCCTTGCAGAGCTTCTACCTTGAAAAGATTCGTCAGCTTTGTGTGGAGGCGGGGGAGCGCCGCGATATCGTCATCACGGGGGATGTCGTCAGTGGTTTGAAAAAGACGAACCGCAAGTGGATGACGCAGCTTCGCTTCATCGAGACGTCCCTCGGCAACCTTGAGGATTTCCATGACTACGAAACGCCCACGGATCGTGACCTCGACCGCATGAGCGGCATTCCCCAGCTGCAGCGCTACGTGCGCTATATCGGTGAACAGAAGGCGGATTTGGAAATCGTCGACCATGTCATCAGCTCCTGCGAGATGAAATCCAAGGTGGTGAAAAATGCCCTGGAAGTTACGAAACTCACGGAGCTGCGCGAAAACGACGCCGAGAAGATTAAAAAGCTCGGCTCTTACATCGACAAGCTGCAGAAGGAGGTCAACCGCATTCTGCAATCCATGGAGCGTGCTGTTTCGGAGGATACCAAGGGTGCAGCAATGACATGGGTGCGCCAAAACAGCGCGGATAACGAGGAGAAAGCCTGTGCCAGAGCCCGGGATGGCATCGAGGCAATGTTTGACCGCATGCACTTGTCGGCGGGTGAGATGAAGGAAATCTACGCCGGTCATTCTTTAGAAAAGCTGGAAGAGATACGGGATAAGACGAAGGCGACCATCGAAGGCATCAACAAGGAGATGGAAGAGGTCGTGCGTCATGGTATGAGAACTTACTGCGAGGAAAGGGCGAATCTCTTCCGTGAAACTTTGGAAGATGTGCAGGCACAGATCCAGGCGGAAGTTGAAGCCGTAGACCGCGAGATGGAGCAGGAGAAGGACGTGCAGGAAATGTTCCGAGCCTTTGAATTGCCGGAGTTTCCTGCCGGTGTAGAATTTCCTGCGACAACCATGACGGGCATAGACAGCGGCTTCGATTCGGAGCGTGTGCGTAGGCTTGTAGACGATCATCGCTGGATAAGAGTCGAGGAGCGAGAGGCGGAAGGCTTCGTCGAGACGATCAAGTCGTTCCTGGGTGAAAGATTCTATGAAACGCATCATGACTACGATGTCAAGGGTTTCATGGACAGGATCAGGCAATCGACGATCGATCGCGCCTTGCTGGCGATACGGGAAGTCAATCGCGCAGCTGCCGAAGGACAGGAAGCGCAGGTCGTCGCTTATATCGAGAGTCTTGAGGAGCAGCGCAGAAAGTACGAAGATGACTATGCGAGCATCTTCCGAAACTACACGAATACATTGCAGCTCCTGCTCGACGATACGGAAGAGCACAAGGAAGCCGTGCAGCGGGATATCGAAGCTTTCACGCAGATGTGGCAGGTGGCGGCACCTTTTTTTTCCTTATTGGGCGATGTGATCCAGAAGCCTATGCGGGAGAATTGAGCATGTTTACGGCAGCAGAATACCATACCTTGCGGAAACGCTGCCCCAAGGACTTGCAGCGCTTCCTTACGTCGCTTTCCATAAAGCCTCCGGCAGATGAAGCGTGGGAAGATGCGGCGATGGTGCGAGAGCTTGACGAAAAGGTCAGCAAGACGATCGTACACCGACTCTGCAGCAAGTCCTTCCTCGATGGCTGCTACAGTCTTTTGGAGAGGGCGGGCGTAAGCTATGAATTCAGCGATACGCTCGCGGAACTTCTCGGGAGGATTGCAGACAATCAGCGGGCAGTCCGTGCGGCAATGGTAGAAGCTCCTTCCTGCGAGACGAAAGCGGAGCCGCAGTCGGAGACTTCGTCTGCGGCAGCGGAAGCCGCATCGAAGAAGAATGCAGGCGCACTTTATTATTTCCTGGGAGTCGGAGCCTTGGGCGCAGACCTCGTCTATGTCCTGCTCGCAGCGACGTATTCGATGGCGGTTGCGGCTGTCCTCGGACTGGGCGGTGCCTCCCTGCTGTTTCAGGGGCGCAGGCTGCAAAGGCGCGGCTCTGTCCCGCCGCCACGGCGTGACGACGCAATCGTCATAGATGTGAGCACCGTGCGCTTTTCGCAGGAAGAAGCTGACCGCGTACTGGAAACGCTTCTTTTGGCAAGAGGGCTTTATCAAGCGCTTTGAGCTGTATGAGAAGCTTCTTTTAGAAAACGAATCAGGGGTGATTTCATGGGAGAAAAGAATTATACGACGCCGGGATTATCCATCATCGATGATATGACGTCGGAAGAACTCCAGGGACTTGTCGACATCATGCAAAAGAATGGGAGGGGGATATGCTCGCTTTCGGAGCGCACTTCCTATGGCGAAGGAGAGGCGGCGGAAGCGTCCTATCGCAATGAGGTCAAGAAGGTATTCCGCAAATATGGCTCGCATACGTTGGGATTCGTCTTGAACTCTTATGTGGATATCCTGCGCAAGGTTTGCGAGAAGATGGAGATTTCCAACGTCAAGAACACGTCCATGGAGCGCATGGAGCAGGAGTTGTTGAAGCAGGTCATGGATCAGACGTGGGCAAGGATGACCGAAGAGCAGAAGGCAGCGGTTCTTGCCAGTGGAGAGCCGTCCATGAATTACAAAAAGGCGGCGGGCTTTGCGGTTGCCACTCTCGCGGGGCGCTGGATCGGACTGCTGACCGGTCCCGTCGGCATCGGCTTGACTGCGCTTTATACAATCTGGGGCTTTGGCGGTGCGGCTTATCGCGTCGTCATCCCGGCGACCATCTATATCGCCGCAATCCGTCAGGTACATCAAGCGGGCGGGAAAAACGCATAGGCTGGCGCCGTCTTCCTCTGCCGGGAGACGGCGCTGTTCTTTTTTTGTCTACACTACACAGAAACCTCCGCTCGGTGTATAATAGGAGCGTGAGATTCATAGTCGGTTTACGAGTGAACATGAAAAGGAGCGCAGCGAATGAAGCGAGATGTGATACGAGAAAAGGCGATTGAGACGCTTTCGATGGAAGCGGCGGCGGTGAAGAAGCTGACGGAGAATATTGACGAGGAGTTCTGCCGCGCGGTTGAGTGCGTCCTCGACTGCAAGGCGCGCATCATCGTCACGGGCATGGGAAAGTCGGGGCATGTCGGCCGCAAGATTGCCGCGACGCTTGCGAGCACGGGCACGCCGTCGTTCTTCATGCATCCGGCGGAGGCTTTTCATGGCGACCTCGGCATGGTGACGGATAAGGATGTCGTCCTGGCGATCTCCAACAGCGGCGAGGTGCAGGAGGTCGTGAAGATCCTGCCCGTCATCCACCGCATCGGTGCGCCGATCATCGCCATGACGGGCAATCGCACCTCGCAACTCGCCGAGTACTCGGATTACGTCATCGACATCGGGCACGAGCCGGAGGCCTGCCCCTTGGGGCTCGCGCCGACGACGAGCACGACGGCGACGCTCGCGATGGGCGATGCGATCGCCGTCGCCGTGATGTCCGTGAGGAACTTCAAGCAGCAGGATTTCGCGCTCTTCCATCCGGGCGGTGCGCTCGGCAGGCGCCTTTTGCTCAAGGTGCAGGATGTCATGCACACGGGCGAGGAGAACCCCGTCGTCGAAGGCACGAAGACGGCGAAGGATGCGCTCTTCGTCATGACGGAGAAGGGGCTTGGCGCCGTTTCTGTCATCGACGCGGCGGGCAAGTTCGTCGGGCTTTTGACGGACGGCATCATCCGCCGCGCGCTCGCGAAGGACTACGCCTTCCTCGACGAGCCTGTGCATGAGATCATGTTCACCGAGCCTCTGACGATCCGTGCCGACGAGCTGGCGACGGCGGCGCTCTCCGTCATGGAGAAGCACGAGCCGCGCCCCGTGACGGTGTTGCCCGTCATCGACGAGGCGGGCGCGCCCATCGGCATGATTCATCTGACGGATCTGCTGAAGGAGGGCGTCGTGTAAAGAAGCCGTGCTGTTTGCGGCACGATGTCCTTTCAGAGCGCACATTGAGGACGCATTGAGAATTTTTCGATAAATCCTAAATATGATAAGGCTTCTTTAGGATAATATTTCTAAGAAATTACTAGACAACGAGGCGAAAAAATTATACAATATATTTGTCTATGGGATGAAATGAGAGGAAGCAATATCCTCATCCCGAGAACCATCAACAGGGAGGCATGGTTATGAATATTCATGAGTACCAGTCC
>CAMURM010000009.1 GCA_947097535.1 uncultured Selenomonas sp. | reverse complement strand
CGAGGATTTGCCGGAGTTATTAGCAGAGCGCATAGCGCAGAGAGAGGGATGTGTGTCATGAGAATCTACATCGCGCACCCGTATACGGGGGATGAGGTGAGGAATCGTGCGCGTGCTTTGCGTGCGGAGGAGGTGCTGCGCCGGGCGACGCCTTGGGCGGAGTTTTTCAATCCGGTGGGGCGGTTGTCGGAGTCGGAGCGGTTTGGGCAGATGTTGTATGTGGAGGTGATGGATCATTGCCTGCAGGAGTTGGCGAAGTGCGACGGGGTGGTTTTCTGCGGGGATTGGTCGCTGAGCCCGGGGTGCCGCGTGGAGGTGCAGATGGCGAAGCGGCTGCAGCTGCCGCGCTGGTATGGTGTGGATGCGTATGTGCGGAGTTGGGCTTTGGTGGCGCGGGCGGCGCGTGAGATGGAGGGGGCTTTGGGATGAGGGAGTTTTGGAATCTGCTGGACTATATCAGCGATTGGGGCTGGACGTGCATCGTGAGTGCAGCGGGGCTGCTGTTTGCGGCGTTGGTGCTTATGGGGTGAGATGGGATGGAGGTTTGTTTGCGGGCGGCTTTGATGCGGGAGCGTGAGCGGATGCGTGTTCGTCGGCATGGGCGGGAGATGGCGACGATTTATGCGGATCCGCGTTGTCCGATTTGCGGGCGGCGGCACATGGCGGGGGTGGTGTGCCGTCGGTTTCGCGGGAGTGTTTGTATGGGGCATTGCGGGAATTGTGTGTATCATGAGCCGATGTTTCATCATTGTCGGTTTCGCGAGACGGAGCCTTTGGATATGCGCCGCTGGCGAATCGTTTGCTCGGCGGCGGATGAGGCGGGGCTTCGTGCGCGGCTTCATCCGCAGTATGTGATGGCGGAGCGGGCGGATGAGGATGGAGATCGTGCGGTGGTGAATGTGGCAACGGGCGAGGTCGGGCGGTTTGCCGGAAAGTATGTGTCGAACGCCGGCCTTTGGGTGTGTGTGGAGTATTTGCCGGTGGAGGCATGAGGGAGGATGATACAAGATGAAGCGGCGAATCACGAAGATCAAAGTCAAGAAGGGCGTTTATTTTTTCGGCTGGGAAATCTATCAAGATGCAACGCAGAATTGGGATGCGCACACGCTGACCTGCAAAGACCATCCACGCGATGAGTTCTTTCTGGCTATAAAAAACATGGTGCGGCACGTCATGGACATCTGCGAGTTTCCGAAAGCGGAAGACGGCAAGAAGTTCATCGTCAGCGGCATCACGGAATCTTATACAGAGGACAATCGCTTTTTGACGATCACGGCGCAGAAGGAGCTTTCTTTCAGCAGAGCGCCGCTGATCATCAATACGCCGGCACGCGCGGAAGGTATGGGAGCAGATGGAGATCCGGTGTTTTGCCTGAGCGAAGATTTGTTGGTGGATTTAGGCACACTGGAAGCCGAAGCGTGGAAGTACATCGCCGGGGAGCGGGCGCAGCAGCAGCTTGACTTTGCAGAGAAGGCAGAGCATGAAGACGCGGCGGGCGGCAAAAACGAGATGCAGCTTATCGGAGCGTGATCGGGATGGGGGGTGCAATGATGAAACATGGCGGCAAGAAAAACCGCAGGTTTATGCGGCGGTTGAAAATGCGGCAGGCGGAGCGGCGACTGCTCGCGGCAGGCCGCGAGGCGATGCGCAGGAAGGTGATGGCGGATGCAAAAAGCGAAAGTTGAACTGTACCATGACAATTTTCAAAACTACAAGCGGTATGGAATCCCGTCGAAGGCGCAGTTGGTGATCGCGGACATCCCGTACAACATCGGAGAGGATGCATACGGGTCAAATCCGATGTGGTACAAGGGCGGCGACAACGCAAACGGCGAGAGTAAATTTGCGAAGAAGGCATTCTTTCGCACGGACAGCAATTTCAACATCGCGGAGTATTTCCATTTCTGTTCGCGGCTTCTCAAAAAAGAGCCGAAGGAACGGAACCAAGCGCCGGCGATGATCGTTTTTTGTTCGTATCAGCAAATTCCGCTGGTCGTGGAGTATGGGAAGCGGCACGGATTCATGAAGTCATATCCGCTGTACTTCATCAAGAATTATTCGGCGCAGGTACTCAAGGCGAACATGCGCATCGTCGGAGCGACGGAGACGGCGATCGTATTGTTTCGCGACAAGCTGCCGAAGTTTCGCAACGTGGATGCGGTGGGGAATAAGCGCATGGTGTTCAATCATTTCGAGTGGAAGCGCGACAGCACGAAAGTCTATCCGAAGATTCACCCGACGCAGAAGCCTGTGAATCTTCTCAGGCAGCTCATTGGGATTTTCACGGACGAGGGCGACGTGGTAATCGATCCCGTCGCAGGGAGCGGCGCGACACTTCGGGCTTGCATGGAGCTTGGACGGACGTGCTATGGATTTGAGATCGACAAGAATTTCTATCGGCAGGCGACGGAGAAAATGCTTGTTCTGCCGGACGCGACGCAGGGGAAGTTGTTTGCGATGTAAGGGAGTCTGAATGCGGGCGGCAAGAGAGCGAAACTTTTCGCAAGAGAATACGATTCCTTCTATTATATAAAAGGCAGATAAAAGCTCATATATAGAAGGGTTACGAGAAAGGGGGGAAGTACCCCTTTTTCGCCTTGATAAAGGAATTAAACTACCGACACAAAATCACCCGAGAGAGGCGGAAGAAGCGCATGGCGTATCGAAGGTCAAGATGGGAATCGAAGGATGGGAGATTCCGAATCGAAAAGAAATATTATTCATATCGTGCCATGCCGCTTCGTCCGGAGATCAAGGAGAAAAGGGCAAAACGTCAAAATGTGACGAAGGAGACGCAGGCGGCAGTGAATTGTCGTCTGCGTGCGGAGAAGTTATCCCGCCTTCTTGTGGATAACTTTCGCACGGGCGACTGGTATCTGACGTGCACGTATCGCGAGAAGCCGGATGCGGATGAGGTGCAGCGAGATTTTGAGAAGTTCAAGCGGAAGGTACGCAGCATTTATAAAAAAGCCGGGGTAGAGGCGCGGTATATTTCGGTGTTGGAGAATCTGACGGGAGCAGGTCGTCCGCACGGGCATATTTTATTGCCAGCGCTCGATGCCAAGGATCTGGAAAAGGTGCAAGCGGCGTGGCCGCATGGAAGCGTAGCGATAAAGCTCTATGGCGGACATCTGGCGGATGCGGATCGCCTGGCGCGGTATTTCACGAAGGAGAAGGTGGCGGCACATGCAGGGCGTTTGCAGACAAGCCGCAATTTACTGCGCCGAGAGCCGAAGGTTGTGACGGTGACGCGGGCGGAGGCCTTTCAGACAGATTTTCAGCCGCCGAAGGGGTATCGCATCATCAAGGAGCTTTCGTACAGCACATATACGGCAGAGGGCTATCCTCTGACACTGGCTTGTTTTGAGCGAACGGAGGAGAGTCGATGCAAGAAAGCGAGGGGGCAGCGGAATGAAGCGGGAGATTTACATGCGCGTGGAGCAGATGCTGTATGCGGCGGCACGCGAAGAGCGAAGGCAAAAGCGATACGCTCCGGCGGGCGGGAAGAATCCGACGGCGCGGCAGGCTCTTCGAAACATGGAACATCTCTCGTATGAGGGCAGATACAAAACCGAGCTTGAGGACTGGGCGCGGGTGAGCGCCGAAGTACGAAAGCTGCTTGGCGGCTCCGTCGCAGAGACGGTCTATATCCGAAAGTTTTTCCGTCGGCAGGGGTATCACCGAATTTGCCGAGAGCTTTTCATCAGCAAAAACACATACTATGAGGCGGTGCGGCAGATTCGCGCCGTCGCGTTGGCGTGCGCCTGTCAGATGGGCTTGATGCGCGTGTTCTGATGCAAGCGGCGAAAAAGCGGGCAAAAGATTAGAAAAACTTGCAAAAAAAGCGGCAAAAAACCCGAAACCCTTAGAGTGGCAAGGATTTCGGGCGTTGGAGCATTCCGGGAAAAAATCCGCAAAAATCGTGGTATACTGAATAGAGTGAGGTCATGCGCTTGTTGCGTGTGGCTTTTTTCTTTTGCCCGAAAACGAATCCCAAAAACGCAAGAGAAAAAGAGCAGCGTCATTTGACACATAGAACTGTGGGAAAAGAGAAGCCTGAGAAAAGAGCCGCGAAGGCAGGCGGCAGAAGGGAAAGGGGGATGTGCGGGGTGGCAAAGAGATTTTACAGATTCTTAAACTCGAAGCAAAAGAATGAATTCTTAAATATCTATATCGAGACGGGGACGATCGGGCGGGCGGCGGAAGCCTCGGGCATCACGCGGCAGACGCATTACAACTGGCTGAAAGAAGATGCGGCGTATAAGAAAGCGTTCGGCGAAGCGAAAGAGATGGCAGGCGACCTCTTGGAAGAAGAAGCATATCGGCGTGCGGTAGAAGGCACGGAGATGGGCGTCTACTACAAGGGCAAGAAGGTGGACTCGTACCGCAAGATGAGCGATGCGCTGCTCATCCTGCTGCTCAAGGGAGCGAAGCCGGACGTATACGCCGAAAGGCAAGATACGAAAATCACGGGAGAAATCACGCTGAACGCAGCGCAGGCGTTGAAAGAAGCAAGGGAGCGAATCAAAAATGCAGCAGATCGTCCGGCAGGGAATGATTGATTTCCTTGCAGAACTCGCCTATGATCCGGTGGCGTTTGTCTACGGGGCGTTTCCTTGGGGAGAAGGCAAGCTCGAAGGAAGATCGCCGCAAGAGTGGCAGCTGGCGCTTCTTGCCGATATCCGCGACGGACTCAAGTCGCCGGGCAAAGTAATCCGAGAGGCGGTAGCATCCGGTCATGGGATAGGGAAGTCTGCTCTTGTCGCGTGGATCATCCTCTGGGCGATCTCGACGCATGAGGACACGCGCGGCATTATCACAGCCAACACGGACACGCAGCTCAAGAGCAAGACATGGGCGGAGCTATCGAAGTGGTATGAGTGCTTCCTCGCCAAAGAGATGTTCACCTACACGGCGACGGCGCTCTTTGCGAACGAACCGGGGCATGAAAAGACGTGGCGCATCGACGCGATCCCGTGGAACGAAAGCCATTCGGAATCCTTTGCGGGACTGCACAATCAAGGGAATCGGATCCTGCTCGTCTTTGACGAAGCGTCGGCGATCGCCAACGTGATCTGGGAAGTCGCCGAAGGTGCCATGACGGATGCAGATACAGAGATCATCTGGTGTGCGTTCGGCAACCCGACGCGAACGAGCGGGCGCTTCTATGACTGCTTTCATCGCGACCGTGCGCTTTGGTGCACGCGGCAGATCGACAGCCGCGATGTAGCGATCAGCAACAAAGAACTGATCGCCGAGTGGGCAGAAACGCGCGGCGAAGACAGCGACTTCTTCAAGGTGCGCGTCAAGGGCGAATTCCCCTCGGCATCCGAACTGCAGTTCATCTCGGCCGCGATCATTGAGCAGGCGACAAAGCGCGTAATAGCGCCCCATGAATTCGACTTCGCGCCGGTGATCTTGGGCGTAGATCCTGCATGGACGGGAGAAGATACGCTAGAAATCTTCCTGCGTCAAGGCTCGATGTGCAAGGCGCTCCTGACCTGCGAGAAAAATGACGACGACGTGCACATGGCCGAACGCATCGCTTACCTGGAGGACAAATATCGCGCCGTCGCCGTGAACATCGACCAAGGGTACGGCACCGGCATCTACTCCGTCGGGCGCAATATGGGCAGGACATGGAATCTCGTATCGTTTGCGGCAAAGCCGCGAAACCCCTACTACGCGAACAAACGCGCGGAAATGTGGGCGGAGATGAAAGAGTGGCTAAAGACCGTCGGCGCCCTGCCGGACGATTCCGCTCTGCGAGACGACCTCAAAGGCCCCGAAGCATTCATGAACCGCAGCGGCAAACTGCAGCTAGAGAGCAAAGAAGATATGAAAAAGCGCGGGCTTGCCTCGCCGAACAAGGCAGACGCGCTGGCGCTGACCTTCGCCTATCCCGTGCGGGCTTCCCCTGCGGGGGCGCGTGCATCCATGTGCAACACGGACTACGATCCGTTTTGAACCCATCGAACAATTCAAACAGCGAAACGCCAAGAAAGGGGGTGAGCATCATGTGCAGCGGAGGCGGAGGCGGAGGCAGTCATTATACGCCGCCGAAGGTGGATCCTGCGCCGACGACGGTGCAGCCGACGGATCTCGGCTCGAAAGACACGTCGTCGGGGCAAAAGAGAAGGCGCGGTCGCGCATCGACGAGCCTTTCCGGCGACCGTGATACCATTCTCGGAACGATCGCCGGGAGCGGCGGGCGTACGACGCTCGGGTAAGGAGGAGTTATGGAAAAAGAGAGAACGCAAGGGGCGCGTTTGCCGCCCCTGATTCGCGCAAGCGATCTGGCAGCGCGTCTTCACGTTGACAGAAAGCGGATCGAGCGAACCGTAGCGCAGCTGATCGAAAAGCGCCATACCTACGAAACGCGCTGGAAAGAGATCCGCGCCTATCAACTGCCGTATGTCGGCGCATTTGACGGCGTGGACGACGAGACGAACGCCGGACGCCGGAAAGATACGAACGTCTGGCACAACTGCGCGTGGGACAGCAATCAAGTGTTTGCGGCAGGCGTGATGGGCGGCCTTACGCCGCCGTCGAGGAAATGGTTTCGGCTGGACTTTGCCGATACGGAACTCAAAGACAATTCCGATCTCGGGAAAATCCTCGACGAACGCATCGACATCCTGGCGGACGTCCTAGAAAAGAGCAATTTCTATACGGCGGTACACAGCTGCTATTTGGAACTTGCCTTCGGGCAAGCGCCGCTCGGCATCTTTCCCGACCGCCAATACGGCGTTCACTTCGTACCGTACCCCATCGGCAGCTATGCGATGGAGAACGGCCCCGACGGAAGCGTGCAGACATTCTGCCGCAAGCTCAAGATGAGTGCCGTGCAGATGGCGGACAAATTCGGCGAAGAAAACCTGCCGGAGAACATCCGCGCAGAAATCGCCAACGGTCCCGCCTTAAAAGCGCAGCATACGGTCGTCTGGTACGTCGCGCCAAACCGCAACTACGATCCGCAGAAACTCGGCAGCTTCCATCTGCCGTATCTGTCGGTGTACTACGTCGAAGGGACCGCAGAAGGCGATTTCCTGCACGTGGGCGGCTTTCATGAATGGCCGGTGCCGGTGGCGCGGTACCTCATCATGGGAAACGAAAGCTACGGCAAAGGCCCCGGCTGGTTCGCCGAAGGCGACGCGAAAGTGCTGCATCTCCTGGAAAAAGACAAATTGACGATGGTCGAACTCTCGGTAAAGCCGGCGTTCGCCGTCGATGCAAATCTGGCGGCGAAGGGGATCAACCTCGTGCCGGGCGGCAAGACATTCGTCGAACAAAGAGACGCTGTAACGCCGCTCTTCCAAGTGCAGGGCAACCTCGATCACCTGCTGCAAGTGGTCGCTGACGCGACGGAAAGAATCAAACGCGCGTACAGCGCAGACCTCTTCATGATGCTCGACAGTCAGGAAAAATCCATGACGGCGCGCGAAGTCCTGGAACGCACGCAGGAGAAAATGAACATCCTAGGCCCCGTCGTGCAGCGGATGCAGTTTGAATTCTTGGGGCGCATCATCGAGCGCGTATACAACATCCTCGACCGGGCACGCATGTTCCCGGAGCCGGAAGACGAAGAAACGCAAGAGCTTCTTCGGAACCAAGAGCTGAAGATCGAGTACATCTCACCCTTGGCGCAGGCGCAGAAGATGAGCGGCCTCGTGAACATCGAACAGGCCGTCGCATTCGTGGCGCAGATCGCGCAGTTCAATCAAGCCGCGCTCGACAAAGTCGACTGGAATGAGACGATCAACCGCTACTTCGATATGCTCGGCGCCCCGGCGGCAATGAAGCGCACGGACGACGAGTATCTGGCGATCCAGCAGAAAAAAGAAGAAGAGATGCAGAAAATGCAGCAAATGCAGCAGGCGGCACAAATCGCCGAGATCGCGGCACCCGCCGCGCAGGCGGCGAAGAACGCGACAGAAGCGGCGAAAGACGGCAACCCCGCAATAGAGCAGCTGCTCGGCATGGGCATGTTGGGATAAGGAGAAGATGCCATGAACGAAGACGTCAGCGCAGCAGACAAAATGCGGCGCATCGCAGATGAGAAAGTGGCGGCGAAAGATCGCGCGGCGCTCCTGCATCTCTTGGATGCAGCGGAAGGGCGATGGTTCCTCATGCGGCTCTTTGAACGCTGCCACCTGGTCAAGAGCACGAGCTTTCTGACGAGCGACCTCAACGATCTGCTCGTCAAAGAAGGCGAGCGACGCGTGGGGATGTATATCAAAAGCATCCTCACGCAGAATGCCGCTTTACTTGCCGCCAAGCAGAAAGCGGAAACGGAATACCATGCGTTTATGCAGGAGATGCAGTCGCTCATTCGGGCGGCGGAACAAGACGAGGAGGAATCTGTATGACAAAAGAGCAAGACTTTGCCTTTGACTTGCAACTGTTTGCCGGCGGGGATGCGAGTGCAGACGCGGGCGACGCAGGAGCAGCGGCGGGCGGTGCAGGAGCAGCAGGCGGTGCAGGGGCAGACGCGGGCGACGCAGGAGCAGCAGGCGGTGCAGGAGCAGCAGGCGGCGCAGGAGCAGCAGGCGGCGCAGGAGAAGCGGCGGGCGACGCAGGTGCGGCGGGCGGCACGATCTTAGGCGGCGCGGGGGAAGGGGAGAATCCTGCTGCCGCCGTGCCTGACGCCTACGACTTCAAGAGCATCGTCCCCGACGGTATGGACTATGACGAAGCGTCCGCCGCCGCATTCGGCGAAGTCGCGAAAAAAGTGGGGCTTTCGCAAGAGCAGGCAAGTACGATCGCCGCCTACGGGATGCAGTATATGCAGCAGGGCGTCGATGCCGCCGTGCAGGCGATCCGCGATACGCAGGCAGCGTGGGCAGAGGAGGCGCGGGCGGCGCTCGGCGGGGATTTTGAGGCGCAGGTGGCGAAGGCTGCCGCCGGACGCGACGCGCTCGCGGCGAAGATTCCGGGGCTGGTCGATATGCTCAACGAAACGGGGGCGGGCAACCGCATCGAAATGATTCGCCTGATGGCGGCGGTCTCGGAGCTTGTCGGCGAGGACGGCGGCGCGAATGGCGCGACGGGCGCGGAGAAGTCGATTTATCCGAATACGGATTTTCGCAGGTATAGCTAAGGAGGAACAGAGTTATGGCAACACTTGGAATGCAGGCGCTGACGCTTTCGGATCTCAGAAAGCGTCTGGCACCGGACGGGAGCGTGGATTTCATCATCGAGGCTCTTTTGAGCTCGAATCCGATCATGGACGACATCGCATGGAAGATGGGCAACCTGCCGACGGGCAACCGCACGACGATTCGCACGTCGATGCCGAAGCCCTCGGTGCGTCGCATCAATCGCGGCGTGACGCGCCACAAGTCGACGACGATGCAGGTGCAGGACACCTGCATCATCTTGGAAGATCGCTCGTGCGTGGACATCGAAGAAATCGCGCTCGCGCCGAACGGGGAGCAGTTCAGAAGGAGCGAGGACGCTGCCTTCGTCGGCGGCTTTTCGGATGCGATCGCGGCGAATATTTTCTACGGCAACGCAGACGACGATCTCGATACGTTCAACGGGCTTTCCATGCGCTATCCCATCATCGGCGGCGAGAAGAACACGCCGGGCTATCAGGTGATCGAGGGTATGACGGCGAACGCGGGCGCCAAGAACACGTCGGCGTTTCTCGTCGGCTGGGGCACGCACGCGACGAGCGGCATCTACCCGAAAAACTCGCAGGCGGGGCTCAAGCAGCGCGACCTCGGCGAACAGACCGTGCAGGACAAGGACGGCAACGAGTATCAGGCGCTCGTGAGCCTCTTCACATGGAAGGCGGGGCTTGCCGTCGGCGACATTCGCGCCAATGCCGCCGTAAGGAACATTGACGCCGACAAGATCGCAGGGGATATGACGAGTGACGGCAAGCGCAAACTCATCGAAAAATTCGTACTTGCGAAGAACCGCATCCGCAACCTGCAGTCGCGCGAAAAGAAAGTCGTGATGTACGTCTCCGAATCGCTCTACAACTGGTTCGAGATTTATCTTCTGGACAAGAATAATGTCCATGTGACGCGCCAAGAACTGGCGGCGGACGTACCGCGCCTCTTCTTCGGCGGCATCGAGATCAAAAAGTGCGACGCCATCTCCGACGAAGAGACGGCGCTCAAGAAAGCATAGGAAGGGGGAAACACCATGATCTTAGACGGAGAAAACCTGTTTTTTGACGGCAAAGCTCTTTCAGCAGCGACGATCGAATCCGACGTACTCGCCGTCGGCGCAGGTGAGGCGGGCGATCCCGTGATCCTCGTCGTGCGCGTCAAGGACGCAGGAACGGGGACGCTCAAAACGGTGCTCGAAACGTCGGCGACAGCGGACTTTAGCGCAGCGAAAACGCTTGGCACGTTTGACACCGTGCCGCTCTCGGTGCATCTGCCGCGCGGCAATCAGGGCTTCTTGCGCCTCAAGGCGACGAGCACCTATACGAAGGGCAAGATCACGGCAGGTCTTGTCCTAGACGACAACATCAACCGCTGAACGCGGCAAAAGGCGCAGAGGGGAAACCTTCTGCCCTTGCCCAAGCGCCATACGCCTATGACGCTTGGGCAAGGGGGAATCAGAAATGAATGTGACAGAAATCTGCAATCTGGCGCTTTCGTACATCGGCAAAGGGCGCATCAACAGCTTGGACGACGACTCGGAAGAAGCGAAGAAGTGCCGCGTGCACTACGATCACGAGCGCCGCCGTGCACTTTTATTGTACCCGTGGGGCTTTGCCAAGCGCATCGAAAAGCTCGCGCTTCTTGACCGCACGGTGCCGGGGTGGGCATACGCTTACGGCTACCCTACGGAAAGCGTCCTCGTGCAGTACGTCTTTGACGAAGCGGGGGCGCGGAAGAAAGAAGAAGAACGCGCAGAGTATGAGATCGTAACGCTCGGACAAGGACTGCGCGTGATCGCAACCGACGTCGCGCTCGCCTACGGCGAGTATATCGCAGACGTCAAAGACACGAGCTTTTTCAGCGAGACCTTCATCGAAGCGCTCTCGCACTTTCTCGCTTCATCCATCGCGATGGGCATCACGGGAAGCGCCAATATCGCAGCGCAGCAGATGCAGCTCGCACAAGGCGCGATCGAACAGGCGAAATACCACGCCGCCATCGAGCGCGAGCGCACGACGAAATATCCCGAGAAGTATCAAAACGCACGCTTTTCATAAAGGGGGAGCAACATGGTGCAGCCCAATCCGTACTACGCCATACAGCCTGCCTTCACGGCGGGCGAAGTGTCCGAAGAAGTCGCCTCGCGCGTTGACCTCGACAAATATCAGCTCGCTCTCCTGCAGGCGGAAAATGCGATCATCCGCCCCTACGGTCCCGTCTATAAGCGTCCCGGCAGCGTCTATTGCGGAGAAATCAAATACGGCGGCAAAGACGTGCTGCTTTACCGCTTCGAATACGACGTAGCGCTCGCGTATCTCTTGGAGATCGGCGAACGCTACATCCGTATATGGAAAGACGGCAAACCGCTGCACGCCAAGGGGCGGCGCATCGACCTCGAAACGCCGTACAAAGAGCGCGACCTCAAAAACCTGCGCTTCGTGCAGTCGGTCGACGTGCTCTATATCTGCTCGGGAAGATTCCCCGTGAAGAAACTCGCACGCTACGCCGAAGAAGACTGGCGACTCTCGGATGTGGCATGGACGCGCCCGGCGTATGGCGACATCAACCTTGACGAAGAGGCGACGATTCAGCCGTCGGGACGCACAGGAGACATCCGCCTGACGGCAGCAAAAGACCTCTTCACACCCGAGCGCGTCGGCGACACGATGAAAATCGAGCAGTACGTCAACGGCGAGACAGTGAGCTTGCAGGCGACGGGCAATGCAGAAAGCCGCGCCCTCGTCATCGGCAAGACATGGAAGATCATTACGCATGGCACATGGTCGGGCAAAGTGATCGTGCAGCACTCGAAAGACGACGGCGCCTCATGGGTCGACCTTCGCACCTATACATCGACGGACGATTACAACCCGACGGAAAGCGGCGACGTCGATGAATACAGCCTCTTGCGTATCCGCGCAGAAATCACGAAAGGGACATGCCATATCGACCTCTCATCCTATCCCTACCGCCACGAGGGATATGTGACCATCAAAGACGTTGCAGACGGTCGAAATGCTCATGCACATGTAGACAAGATTCTCGGCGGGATTGAAGCGACTGCAGATTGGTACTGGGCGGCATGGAGCGAAACGAACGGCTATCCGCGCTCGGCGGCGTTCTTCCAAGACCGGCTCTGCTTCGGCGGCTGCAGGCGCTATCCGCAAAGGCTATGGATGAGCCGAAGCGGCGACTATGAGAACTTCTCCGTGGACAAAGAAGCCGGCACGGTCACGGACGACAGCGCGGTGACGGCAGACCTCATGTCCAGGCAGGCGTACAGCATCAATCACATGGACGTCGGCAACGACCTCGTGATCTTCACGGACGGCAACACCTGGACGATCGCGGGCGCGGAAACCGTCAAGCCGACGAACATCACGCCGAAGAATCAAGAAAACTACGGCGCGAGCGGCATCCCGCCCCTGCGCATCGGCAACCGCATCATCTATGTGCAAAGGCGCGGCTCGGTCATCCGCGATACGGGGTACTCGTATGAAAGCGACGGCTACAACGGCACAGACCTCACGCTTTTGGCAAAACATCTGGTACGCGGACGCGAAATCGTCGGCGGCGCCTATGCGCAGGAACCGGACAGCCTCTTGTACTTCGTGACGGGCGACGGCGAAATGCTCTGCCTGACGTATGTGATCGAGCAGAAAGTCTTCGCATGGAGCCACTTCGTGACCGACGGCAAATACAAGGCGGTATGCGCGGTCAACTCGGGCAGTGCGGACAAAGTCTATGTCATCGTCGAGCGAAAGATCGGCGGGCGCGTCGTGCAGTTCCTCGAATACTTCGCGCCGATGCCGCCGAGCAAAAAGCAGCAGGACTACATCATGATGGATGCGGCGCTCACCGATGCACGCGATACGGCGACGAAGGAAATCCCGGGAAAAGACGTGCTTTTAGGAAAAGAAGTCGTGATCTTGGCCGACGGCTACTTCTACGAAAAAACGACGCTCCAAGAAACGAGCGTATTGCCGGAAGCAGCGCGGCGCGTGATGGTCGGACTGCCCTACAAGATGGTCGTCGAGCAGCCGAACTGGGATGCAGGACTGACGGATTCGGGCACGATGCAGGGACGGCCAAAGACGATCTCAACGGCGATCCTCAGGCTCACCCATTCGTTCGGCGGGGCGATCGGCAAAGACGCAGCGCTGCAAAACAAGATCATCTACGACGACGAGCGCATGGAACTCGGCGAGGATGTGCTCTATACGGGCGACAAACAGATCACGCTGCCGGCGGGCGGCTGGGACACGAAGGGGCGCACGCTCATCACGCACGATACGCCCTATCCGTTCAGCCTGTCGGCGATCATACGGGAGGTAACAGTCGGTGGCTAAGAGATATACCATACAAAAGATCACGCAGAAA
This sequence comes from uncultured Selenomonas sp., assembly GCA_947097535.1. GTDB lineage: Bacteria > Bacillota > Negativicutes > Selenomonadales > Selenomonadaceae > Selenomonas. The sequence goes on along the minus strand of CAMURM010000009.1, from coordinate 688 downwards.
AAGAAGAAAGCAGCACTCGTCAAGGAACTCTTCCGAGAGCTTCGCGCGGTGGACAGACGAGAGCTTCAGGCAGGCGTCAAGGAAATGAAAGCACTTGCCGTCGAATGTGCGGCGCTTGACATGTCGGAAACAAAAGAACTGTCGGCGTGGGCAAAGCGAGGGGCATCCATCGAAAACGAGATCCATGACTCCGTGTTCCTTGCAGAAGAATGTTTCGCCGCCTATGAGAGCACGGGGCTTGTCGCGACATGGGGGTATCGGGCGGTCGAAGGACACGAAGGGCGGCTTGTATGGTGCCTCGGCACGGAGCGCGTGGCGAAGAACCGCTATGCGTTCGCCGTAGAATCGAGACGCATCCTAAACGACTGGAAGGAGCGCTTCGGCGTGCTCTACAACGCCGTCGGGGCGTTCAACAAGGACGCGCTGCATTGGCTCGGCTTTTGCGGCGCATCGTTTCACGAAGAAATCATGCTTGGCGGCGAGCGGTTCATCCCGTTCACGTTGGAGAGGGGGCAATAATATGTGCGGATGGGTGGCAGGGCTGACGGCTCTGGCAGGACTCTTTCAATACCGGGCGCAGCAAGCGCAGGCGGACGCGCAGGTGTCGATGTATCGCGCACAGGCAGATGCGGCGACGCAGAATGCACGCATCGAAAACCGAAAGCAAGAGCAGATCGCGGACAACTAT